>JAPLLF010000278.1 GCA_026387715.1 Pseudomonadota bacterium | reverse complement strand
GCGAGCCTGGGGTCAACCTCTACGTACCTCTACGTTGGCCGTTCAAAGCGTCAAGGCTGGGGTCGACGGCAAACGCGTCAAGCTCAACGTCAACGTCCGTGCCTCCCTCTCCCCAACCCTTTGAACTACAGTTCTTGAGTCAGGGCGTGGGCGAGGTGAGGCCCGCGGCCACGCCGAGCTTCCAGCGCGTGTCCTCCTGGCCAAAGCCCGCGCCGCCGGTCGGCGTCTCGTAGCCGAACTGCAGCTCGCCGCGCAGCTCGTAGCTGCCCTTCGCGGCCGTGCACGTCACCCGCGAAGCGCAGCCACGGCGACAGCTTGATCGTCATCGCCAGCGCGAACCGCTCCCCGGGCTTGACGATCTGGGGGCCCTCCGCCGACAGCACGTACTCGCGGATCGCGTTGGCGAGCGCGGTGACCTTCGCGTCGCGCGTGTCGAGCTCCGCGGCCGACGACCCGGTGGTGACCATCGCGACCTTGCCGTCGACGTCGACGACGATCGAGGCGGGCCCGACGACGCTCATCGCCTTCATCACCGCGGCGACGCCCTTGCCGTACCCGACCGTGCCGCGGCCGACGCCTTCGCTCTCGCGGATCGGATCGAACCGCTTGGCGTCCGCCTTGCTGCCGTTGATGTGCGCGACGACGTAGACCTTGCCGTGATCGCGGAGCTCGAGCATGCGCGCCAGGTCGTCGGCGCACGCCGGCAGCTTCGGCGCGCAGAACCAGTGCACGATCACCTTGCCGGCCGCGTCGTCGTGGGACGGCTGGTCGTAGAGCCAGTCCATCTTCGGCCACGTGATCGGCGTCTCGCCGAGCACCTCGCCCACCACCGGCAAGTGGGGCTCCGCCTGGGCGAGGGTGGCGGACGTCAGCAGCAGCCCCAGGACGATGCGCGACCACATGGCGGTAGGATACCCGACGGTGCGTCACGCGATCGTCCTCATCCTCGTCGTGGCCTGCGCGGCGCCTGCCCCGCGGCCTCCCGTCCGGGTGCGCCCCACCCTGCGCGTCGCGCCTTCGCCTTCGAAATCGGTAGCTTACGAACTCCCGGTCGCGCACCGGGGCGGTGCCTGCGGTGAGACCGCGCGGTGCGGCGACGGCCTCGCGTGCCTCGCGATGCCCGGTGGGTACTGCGCGTCGACCTGCGAGGGCTGCGACGCCACGTGCGTCGAGACGCGCGGGGTCACGCCGCCAGCGGCGTACTGCCTCGCGGCGTGCACGGACGACGCCGCGTGTCGCGTCGACGAGGGCTACCTCTGTGATCCCGCGTTCCACGCGTGCGTGCTGCCCAACTCCACGCCGATCGTGCCGCGCGATCACTGTCCGGTCGGCGGACAGGATGCCTTCGGGGTCGCGACGCCCACGGGCGAGATGACGATCGAGCGCGTGCACGACGATCCGGCGGTCGCGGCCGCCCAGGTGGGCGATTGCGGCGCCTGCACCGACCCGGGTGTCGTTCGGCGAGGCGCGAACGTCGTCGTGGCGTACACCCTGGCGCACGGGATCCGGGTGCGCGGATCGTCCGACGGTGGGACGAACTTTCGCGCGGCCGTGACCGCGGTCCCCGGGGCGTACGGCGACCTCGCGATCGGGGATCGGGGGAGCGTCCACGTCGTCGCGCTCGACGGCAGCTTGCACGGAGCCTATGGCTCGGCGATGCACCGGATCGTGTACGCGGGGTCCCGCGACGGCGGTCGCACGTTCGGCCCGCCGGTGGTGGTGAGCGGGCGCGACGAGTCGATCCCGTTCGTGCTCGGCAACCCGATGATCGCGCTCGACGAGCGCCGCGGGCGCCTCTACGTCGTCTACGTGCGCGGGGACCGCAGCGCCGTGTGGGACGTCGTGCTCGCGACCTCGAAGGATCGGGGCGTCACGTGGACGCGGACGACGATCGGGGATGGCTGCGCGCTGCATGCGCTCCCCGCGATCGCGGTCGATCCGACGACGGGCACCGTGCACGTCGCGTACTACGTCGACCAGACGTTCGCGCGCACGACCTGCACGCCGGGCGCGACGAGGTGCACGCGGCGCGGCGCGATCGGGCCATCGGCGTTCACGACCGCGCGGTTCGGGCGCGACTGGCTCGGGCAACGGGCGTCGCTCGAGATCGACGCGCGGGCGCGGACGATCCGGGCGACGTGGGTCGCGCCCCAGGACGGCATCGCGCGCGTGATGACCGCGACCGCGAAGCTCAGCCCATGATGAACAGGAAGATCGCGCCGAACACCGCGACGATCGCCTCGCCCGCGATGAGCCCCGACGCCAGCGGCACCATGAACAGGTCCGCGCTGCGCTTGTGCTGGCGCTCCCACACCGTGCCGACGAGGCCACCGACGAACATCGTCGCGACGACGTTGAACGGCACCAGGATGCCGATGCCGATGCCGGTGGGGGACGGGACGTATTGCTTCAGCTTCTTGTTCGACTCGGCGACGGTGAACGCGACGCCGAGCACGGAGAAGATCGCGAGGGCGTAGAGCGCCGAGGCGGGCAGGGCGCTGATGCCCTCCTTGAGGATCTGCGCGAAGCCCGACCACTTGTTCGAGATCGGCGAGGTCAGGCTCGCCTTCTTGATCACCTCGTGGGTCACCGGATCGACGGTGTCGAAGATGCCGTACAGCTTGACGAGCAGCGGGTAGACCAGCGACACGGAGGCGGCGCCGATCGGCACCGCGAGGAGCTGCATGATCGTGAGCTGGCGCGGCTTGGTGCCGATGATGTCGCCGGCCTTGTAGTCCTGCATGATCGCCTCGGACGAGGTGGCGATCGTGCCGGTCGTGCCGCTGGCGACCATGTTCGCGACGACGTTGCCCGGGGCGAGCGCCGCGAACACGCCCTGCATCATGTTCGACAGCGCGCTGATCGGGCCCCAGTTGGTCTCGCCCAGGACGCGGAGGCCGACGAGCATCAGCGGGATCGACAGCAGGATGGCGGCGATCGTCATCCACACGGGCATGTTCAGCAGCACCGCCTGGACGATGCAGAGCGCGGTCGCGCTCACCAGGATGCCGATGCCGATGAACGACAGCGGGAGCTCGTCGCCGCTGATCTTCGCCGACCGCAGGGAGCGGAACGTCTCGACGAGGATCTTCCAGCGCAGCGCCAGGGCGGTGAGGCCGCCGGCGACCAGCATGCCGGTGGCCGGCCACATCACCCAGAACAGCACCTCGGTGCGGGACGGCGAGTCGGTCGCCACCATGACCTCGACCGTCTTGCCCGCGACCTCGGAGGTCGCGTGGTGCACCTCGACGCCGTACTTGATGAGGAAGTAGGGCGCGATGACCCAGGCGAGGACGCCGCCGAGCATCATCGACACGTTGATGCGCAGCCCGACGATCATGCCCGAGCCGATGCTGAGCAGGCTGTACGAGAAGCCGACCCCGAGGTTGGCGAGGATCACGCCGTGCGTGAGGATCATCGGCCAGCCGTTGCCGTCGAAGCCGAGCGACCAGCCCTCGAAGTAGCCGCCCGGGATGTTCCAGCCCTCGGGGATCGACGGGAGATCGAAGCCGAGGACGAGGTGTCCGGAGACGAGGCCGCTGTCCTCGCGGAACAGCATCAGCATGCCGGACAGCACGACGCCCCACATCACGGCCTTGAACGCGGCGATCGCGTTGGCCTTGATCTCGGCGCTCGCGTCGCGCGGCGGATCGAGGACGATGATCGTCTCGGCCGCGGACAACCCGTCGACGTACGGCAGCTTCTCGTCGACGATGAAGTGGCGGCGCAGCGGCACGGCGAGCAGCACGCCGAGCGTGCTCGCGCAGGTCAACCAGAGGAACGAGTCGAGCGGCGACAGCTCCATGCTGAACTTGCCGCCGCTGTGGTGCTTGAGCAGATCGAACGCGCCGAGCAGCACGCACATGAAGGCGGTCTGCGACGCGCTCGTGCCGGCGGCCTCGACGAGGTTGTTCTGCCAGCGGCTGTACTCGGGGTTCTTCGAGCCGAGGTCGAACAGCCGCAGGAACATGAAGCCGAAGAACGCGGCGACCACCGACACGTTGGGCCCGAAGCCGAGCTTGAGGACCATGTAGGGATACGCGCCGCCCATGAGGACCGCGACGAGGATCCCGCCGACGATCACCTTCGGCGTGATCGCGCCTTTGAGGGGGCCCGTCGCGGAGGGCGGAAGTGGCGAGTCGCCTTCGTCGCTCATCGGTCGGCGTCATAACACGTGGCTGTGGCACGAGCGCCCGGTTCACGTGTAGGTTCAAGGCATGACCGTTCGCCTCCAGCTTGGCGCCGCCCAATTTCGCCTCGAGGGCCTCAACAACCGGATCTTCGCCGGTCGTGACGCGGCGGGCTGTCAGCTCGCAGATCCGAGCCCGACCCTGTCGCGTCGTCACGCCGAGATCTATCTCGAGAACGACACGGTGTACCTGCGCGACCTGGGCTCGGCGAACGGCTCGTGGGTCGACGGTCAGCAGCTCGGCCCCAATCCCGTCGCGCTCAAGCCTGGCCAGCAGGTCTGGCTCGGGCACGTCGCGCTCGGCGTGACGTGGGAGCAGGACAACCGGTCGACGATGATGGCCACCGAGGTTCCGGCCGAGCTGCAGGCGCTGATCGCGGCGCGCCAGCAGCAGAACGCGCTGATGGCCGGGGGATCGATGGCGATGCCCGCCCCGAGCGGCTCGATGGGCATGCCGGCCTCCGCGTCGATGCCCGCGGTCCAGAACTTCCGCCCGGGCGCCTCCGTGTCGATGCCGCAGTCGTCGAGCGGGTCGACCTCGACGCCGACGCCCGGCGAGATGGCCTACCGTCGCCAGGGCGCGAACTCCAACGGCACGCTGCTCCTCGCCCTCAAGAAGGACACCTGGTTCAACGGCGAGACCATCGACGGCTACGTCGAGTTCACGTCGACCGACAACCAGACGGTCGCGTCGATCACCGTCGAGCTGATCCAGTTCCACAAGAAGGGGTCGTCGAAGGGCCACTTCTGGGATCGCATGCTCGTCCGGCAGGGACCCTGGCGCGCCGCGAACGGCGACGTGCTGCCGCTGCCGTTCTCGCTGCGGATCCCGCCGGGCGTGTCGATGACCTCGCGCGACGTGTACTGGGAGATCCGGGGCTACGTCGACATCAACTGGGCCTCTGATATCGCCGCGGATATTCCGATCCAGATGCGCAACCAGGACATCGAGCGCCTGCGCGACGGCATGGGATCGCTGGACTACCGGGTCGTCGAGCTCGAGTCCGGCGCGATCGGCCAGCACTTCACCGGCGAGTTCGCGCCCCCCGCGCACCTGTCGCGTGACTGGGGCGTCAACAAGGTCGAGCTCGTGATGGAGTATCTCGGCGCCAACCTCAAGGTGCGGATGAAGCTCGACCGCAAGGGCCTCGCCCACGACCCGTCGCTCGATCAGGTCTTCGAGCTCGGCAAGCTGCGCACTGCGTCGCAGGCCGAGATCAACGCCACCATCAAGGCGATGCTCGACCAGCTGCTGCCGAAGAAGTAGGCGAAGAAGTAGGCGATGCTCGGGGGATGAAGCTTCTCGTCGTCGCGCTCGCGCTCGCGTTCGCGCACCCCGTGCTCGCGAAACCCACGCAGGCCGAGCTACGGACCGATCGTGCGGAGATGGCCGCCAAGGTCTTTCCGTTGGTGCTCGCGTCGTTCGAGGCAGGCAAGGCGACGCCGGAGGCCGTGTATCAGTGGTCGGTCCGCTGGCTCGACGCGGACCTCGATCGGGCGAAGGGGAAGTCGACGCCGCTCGCCGACCACGCGGCGAGGATGTTCGCGCTCGAAGCCGAGGCGAAGAAGCAGGTCGCGGCTGGCATCCTCCAGGCGCTCAAGGGTGAGGCCTCGACGTACTACCGGATCGAGGCCGAGCTCTGGGTGGCGCGGGGCAAGCCGCACTGATCGCGCGCCCTCATTTGGGCGACTTCGAGAGCTTCTTGAACGGCGCCTTGATCTTGTCGTCCCACGCCGAGGGCTCGACGTTGATCGGCGCGGTGATCGTGATCGTGTCGCCCTTGGTCGCGGTCGTCAGGTCCTTGCCCTTCGCGACGAGGTTGAGGTTCACGAACGACTTCCCCGACTTCGGCGGGTAGTCGCGGAGCGCCGATCCGACGGTGCCCCAGTAGCGCAGCCAGAGGGAGTCGCTGCCGACGTCGCAATCGTCGCCGGGGATCGTGACCGTGACGTGATGCCTCGGCTTGAAGTCATCCATCATCTTCTCGACGAACTTCTTGTTGGCCTCGACGTCGCTGCTCTGCGTCTCGACGTGCAACCAGTCATCCTTGGTGACGCTCTTGGCGAGCTCGGCGATGTCGCTGACGTAGAAGCTCGCCATGTGCAGCGCGTTCGCGTTCTTGTCGGCCAGCTTGGCCGAGCACTTGGTGCCGACCTTGAACGTCACGAACTTCGCGATCACCCAGGGCCGCGCATAGCCCCCGATCTGCTCCTTCAGCTCGAAGACGAAGTCGTTGATCGGGGAGTCGACGTCCGTCGACATCGGGTTATAGGGCGTGCGCTTCTTGAACGGCTTCACCAGCTTGATGTCGTAGGCGGCCGCCTCGATGTCGCGGGGGGCGGTGAACTTGTACGTCGTGCCGTCGGCGCTCACGCTGCTCGTCACGTCGCGCGCCTTGCCGGTGACCTCGAGGGAGATGAAGGCCTTCCCCGCAGCGGGCGAGAAGTTCTTGACCGCGCCGGTGATCACGCTCCAGTACTTGAGCCAGAGCGACGAGGTCTTCGCGTCGCAATCGTCGCCCTCGACCGCGATGGTGATCGACAGCCGCGACTGGAACGCCGTGACCAGCTTCTCCACGGCGGCCTTGTTCGCCTCGTGATCGTTGTTTCCCGCGGTCTCGATCGCCGACCAGTCGTCGTTGGTCAACTGCTTGGCGTACGCGGCGAGGTCGCGGGTGATGAAGCTGGCCGTGTGGACGGCCTCGCTCGTCGACTTGTCGAGGATGCGCTGCCAGCACTTCGCGCCGACCTTGAAGGTGACGAGCTTGGTGAGGACGTACGCCGTGTAGTAGTCCCCGGTCGACTCCTTCACTTGCAGCGCGAAGTCGTCACGCGGATCGGCGTGCGCGGAGGGGAGGGCGGCGAGGACGCCGGCGACCACGAGGCTGACGAGGCGAGACGCGTTCATGTCATCGATGATAGCCCACGGCTACGGTCGCTCGTCGACGACCGGGCGCACCTCGAGGGCTCGTTCGGTCTTTGCGTCTTCGCTCACGATCTGGGACGCGAGATCGACGACCCCGCCGATGACGAGGATCCCGGGCAGCTCCGCGTGCACGCGGCCGTCCGCCAGCGTCGCGAGCGTGCCGATCCAGCGCGTCGCGCCCTCGTGCGAGGCCCCGTGGACGATCGCGGCGGGCGTCTGCATGCTCCAGCCCCGCGCGCCCAGACGCGCCGCGAGGTCGCCACGCGTCGCGATGCCCATCAGGACGACGAGCGTCACGCTCCCGGGCGCGAGCCCGTCGACGATGGGGCCGTACGCGCTCGGCGCATGGCCCGACATCACGAGGAAGCCGGTCGCCAGGCCGCGATGCGTCAACGGAATCCCGGCGAGGGCAGGCGCCGCGAGCGCCGACGACAACCCGGGCACGATCTCGTACGCCACGCCCGCCGCCTCGAGGGCGAGGGCCTCTTCGCCGCCGCGCCCGAGCACGAACGGATCGCCGCACTTGAGGCGGACCACGCGCTGTCCACGCCGCGCCGCGCGGATCATCAGCCGGTTGATCGCCTCCTGCTCGATCGAGTGCCGGCCCGCGCGCTTGCCGACGTAGAAGCGCTGCGCGCGCGCCGGTGCGAGCGCGAGCACCTCGTCCGCGACGAGGGCGTCGACCAGCACGAGGTCCGCCAGCCGGAGCCGCTCGGCGGCTCGCAGCGTGAGGAGATCGGCGGCCCCGGGGCCGGCACCGACGAGCGAGACGAAGCCGCTCACGCGGGCTCCGCGTAGAGCCGATGAAGGGCCCGCAGCAGCAGGGGCCGCCGCTCGGCCATCGGCACGTGGGCGCGCTTCCAGTCGACGCGCGCGGTCTTCGCGGTCTCGATCCAGCGGTCGAGGTCAGCGGGCAACACGGCCTCGAGGGCCTCGCGCAAGAGGCCCGCGAGCGCGGGTGCGATGCCACGGGTCGAGACGGCGATCGTGACGTCACCCCGCCGGATGACGCCGCCGAGGTACGCGCTCGCGTTGGCGACGTCGTCGACGGCGTTGACGAACAAGCCACGTGCGGTGGCCGCCACGCTGACCTCGCGATTGACCTCGGGCGTCGCCGCCGCGACGACCCAGCGCGCCCCGACCAGGTGGTGCGCGCCGAACGGCGCCTCGAGCCACTGCACCTCGTCTTGCGCGACCCGCGTCCGGATGTCGTCGCAGATGGCGGGGCTCACGATCGTGATCCGCGCGCCCGCCTCGAGCAGCGCCCCCAGCTTGCTCGCGGCCACCGGCCCACCTCCGACGACGATTACCGGCAGCCCGTGAAGGTTCAGGAACGCGGGATACAAGGTGCTCATGCGCTCTTCTCCTCGGCGTCGGCGGTCAGATGCAAGCCACACTCGCGCTTCGCCGATCCTCGCCAGCGCCCCGAGCGGGGGTTCTCGCCGATCTGCACGACCGACGTGCACGGCATGCAGCCGATCGATGGATAGCCCCGTTCGTGGAGCGGATTGTACGGCACGTCGTTGGCGTAGATCCGCGCCCACACGTCGTCGTGGGTCCACGCGACCAGCGGGTTGACCTTCACCAGCCCGAACTTGGCGTCCTGCTCGACGACCTGCGCCGTGGCGCGCTCGGGCGTGTGCTCGCGGCGGATCGCGGTGATCCAGCCACCGAAGCCGGCGAGGGCCTCCCGCAGCGGCCCCACCTTGCGAAGATCACAGCAACGATCCGGCTCGCGTTCCCACAACCGGGGGCCGTGATCGTCTGCCTGCTCGGCGATCGATCGCGGCGGCCGTACCGCACGGATCGTCACGCCGTAGCGCGCCTCGAGCTGGTGCCAGAGCTCGTACGTCTCGGGAAACAGCACGCCCGTATCGAGCGTGAACAGATCGATGGGCAGCTTCGCGCGCCCGATCGCGTCGATGATGACGCAACCCTCGGCGCCGAATCCGGTCGCGAACGTCAGCCGGTCGCCGAGCTTCTGGCTCGCCCACCGCAACACGTCCTCCAGCGACGTTTTATCGTCGACCATATCCGCCATAACGGATACATTTCTATCTCGCTCACGGGCGTCTTGTCAACGATAACGGATAAACGTCCGTTTTACTTGCGACCGAGCTCCGAAATCAACTCCTTCGCGAGATCGCGCTCCTTGTCGGACGCGCCACCCTTGGGGGTGAGTTCGAGGAACTTCTTGTAGTTCTCGATCGCGAGCTTCTTCTTGTTCTTCGCGGCGTAGATGTGGCCGAGCTGCATGTAGTTCGCGCCGTTCTTCGGCTCGCGGCGGATCGCGTTGTTGATCACGACCTCGGCGTCGTCGAACTTCTTCTGATCGACGAGCACCGTGCCGAGCTTGGTCAGCGCCTTGGGCCACGGCGGGTCGAGATCGACGGCCTTCTTGTACGCGGTGATGGCCTCCTCGGTCCGTGCCTGCACGCGGAAGATCTCGCCGTACGCGTACCAGTACAGCGACTCGTTCGGCGACAGCTTCACGGCCTTGGCGAACTCGGTCTCGGCGTCGTTCTGATTCTGCTGCTTGTTGTAGAGGATGCCGAGCTCGAAGTGCGCCCGGCCGTTGCGGGGGTCGATCTCGAGGGCCTTGTCGAGATAGTCCTTCGCCTCGTCGAACTCGCCCTGATCCCGCAGGGCCATGCCGAGCAGGACATGGGCGCTCGCGTCGTCGGGGGCGCGCTTGAGCGCGGCGCGAAACTCGAGCGCGGACTCGTCGATCTTGCCGAGCTTGTGGAGCGCGGCCCCGAGCGTGAGGTGATAGGTCGCGCTGTCGCCGTCGATCGACACGGCCTTGCGCAGCTCCTCGATCCCCTCCTCGTTCTTCTCGATGAGGATCAGCGCGCGGCCCTTCTTCTCGTGACCCGCGGGATCCTTGTCGTCGAGCGCGAGGATCTGATCCGACACCTCGAGCGCATCGGCGCCCTTGCCGTTCATGATCAGCGCCTCGGCGTACAGCTTGTAGCCCTTGGCGTCGGTCGCGTTCGCGTCGTAGTAGACCTTTGCCGCCTCGAGCGCCTTGGTCGCGCGCCCCGAGTGCACGAGGAAGTCGACGCGCTCCTCGAGCGTGTCGAAGTTCTTGTCGAGGGCGTACGCCTCCTCGTAGGCCTGGTCGGCCGAATCGACCTCGCCGTTCTTGGCGTCCTCGCGCGCCTGCGCGACCAGCGCGCGCGCGTCGGCCTTGCGTTTCTTGGTCGCGGCGGCGCTGGTGGTGGTCTTCTTGGGGCCACCGCTGCACGCGACGGAGCCCAGCAAGGCGCCGACGAGCACGAGTCGAAGTAGGCCCGGAAACGTCATGGCCGAAAGCGTAGCGAAACCAGCGCGACGGCGCCACTTCTCGTGGCCTCGCGAATGCTCACTTCCGCGTCATCCCGAGAATGACGGCGCCCACGATCAAGATATTGGCGATGAGCGTCGTTACACCCAGCGGCTCGCCGTAGAACACCCCGGCGATCAAGACCGCGAGGATCGGGTTGATATAGGCGTAGCTCGTGGCCACGATCGGGCGGGCGTGGCGCAGGAGCCAGGTGTACGCGGTGAACGCGACCAGCGAGCCGAACACCAGCAGGTAGGCGAGGGCCATCCAGGCCCCGACGCTCGCGTCGGTCGGCAGGCGCTCGCCGCGGATCGCCGCGATCACGAACAGCGCGATGGCGCCCGTGATCATCTGCATCGCGGGGAGCATGAGGGGGCCTCGGTCGGGGCTGGTCGGTAACCGGCGGAGCAGCGTCGAGCCGCACGCCCACGCGAACGGCGACAGGATGGTGAGCGCGATGTGTGCGGGGTCGCCCGTGAGCGACGGACCGCCCATCAGCACGATCACCCCGACGAACCCGATCACGAGCGCACCCCACTCGCGCAGCGTGGGCCGATCCGTGCGTGAGGTCAGCGCGCCGAGCACGCCCGTCCACAGCGGCATCGTCGCGCACACCACGGCCGCGCCGCCCGACGGCACGGTCACCTCGGCGATCGCGAGGAAGCCGTTGCCGCCGACGAACATCAGCACGCCGATCGGTGCGACCCGCAGCCAGGCGCGCAGCGGCGGCAGCTTCGCGCCACGCCGCAGCGCGAACGCGATCATGATCACGCCGCACAGCCCGAAGCGCATGCTCGCGGTGAGCAACGGCGGCAGCTCGTGGACCACGATCCGCATCGCGAGATACGTCGAGCTCCAGATCACGTAGACCGCGGCGAGGCTGGCGATCAGGCGCCGATCGATCTTCGTGGGTACCATCTCCATGCGGACCTGGTTACATCGACAGGCCGCCGTCGACGTCGATCGTGCGGCCGTTGAAGTAGTCGCACTCGAGCACGAACTTCACCGCGACCCAGATGTCCTCGGGCAGGCCGATGCGCCCGACCGGGATGTTCGTGACCAGGGCGTCGCGCGCCTTCTGGTTCATGCCCTGGGTCATCGGCGTCTCGATCATGCCGGGCGCGACGGCGCCGACGCGGATCTTGTACGGCGCGAACTCGCGCGACCACGTCACCGTGTTGGCCGCGAGCGCGGCCTTGGCCGACGTGTAGTTCGACTGGCCGCGGTTGCCGTGGCGCGCGACCGACGACATGTTGACGACGACGCCGGGGCCCGCGTCGGTGCCGACCATCTTCGCGACGACGTCGCGGATCATCAGGTAGGCGCCGGTGAGGTTCACGCCGATCACGGCGTCCCACTGGTCCTTCGAGAGCTTGGTGATCTCGCCGGTCGTGCGGTCCTTCTTCACGAGCAGCCCGTCGCGCAGGATGCCGGCGTTGTTGATGAGGCCGTTCAAGCCCCCCATCGCGCCGTGCGCCCAGTCGACGAACGCGCCGACGTCGGCCTCGTTCGCCACGTCGAGCTTGCGCGTGAACACCTTGCCGGGCAGGCCCTTGCACTCCTCGGCGAGCGCCGCGAGGCCGTCCTCCTTCACGTCACCCGCGGCGACCGAGGCGCCGGCTTCCGCGAGCCGGCGGGTGAAGTGCGCGCCCATGCCCTGAGCCGCACCCGTGACGATGATCTTGAACGACGAGAGGTTCATGGCCGCCGTATATCACCGAGTCGCCTCGGCCGGCCAGGAACCGCTCAGCTCGGTTCAGCTCAGGGGCACGCGTTCCAGGTGCTCGTGCTCCACGTGACGATGTGGAGCGGCGGGTTGAGCACGTCGAGCGAGCTCGTCCCCGTGCCTTCGTCGGCCGGGTAGAGCAGCAACGTGCTGGGCGGCGTCGTCTGCGGATACGTCGGCGTGAACGCCGCCGCGTAGCGCGCGGTCGACGACACCCGGAGGTCGAGGAACGCGCCAGCCGCGAAGCCCGTGCTCGTGGTGTCGCCGTTGACGCCGACGTGCATCAGCGTCGCCGCGGTGATCGTGCTGAACGCGTCGTCGAAGCCCTTGTCCTGCGCGCCAGTCGTCTGCACGCCGGTGACCTCGGTGCCATCGACGAACAGTCGCGTGGTCGTCACGCCGAACACCACCGCGTAGTGGTGCCAGTCGGTGACGAGCCCCGCGCCGCGGTTGAACGTGCGCACGTTGTCCACGCCGGTCGGCGCGGTGACGGTGACGACGACGTCGTTGGTCGCGCTGTAGCTGATGCGCACCGACGAGTCGCCCATCGACGCCGGGTACTGCGTCGGCACGTCGAAGTCGACGAGCTCGTAGGCGGTCGCCGCGGCCGCGCCGCGGAACCAGAACTCGACGGTCGCGGTCGACAGCCCACCGAGCAAGCTGGTCAGCGTCGCGTCGCCGCGATCGGCGGTGCCATTGAGGCAGAGCACCGTCGGGTCGAGATCGAACGTGGCGGTGTCGGTCGCGGTGTTACCCGCGGCGTCCGTCGCCGTGATCACGACGGTGTGGGCGCCGGCCGCGAGGGCCGCCGACGTGAACGGCGAGGTACACGACGTCGCCGCGCCCGCGTCGACCTTGCAGGTCGTCCCGGTCGCCCCGGTCGCGGTGAACGTGTACGTCGGCGTCGTGTCGGTGATCGGGAACCCGTTGTCCGGGCCCGCCGTGATCGCGACGGTCGGCGCGACGGTGTCGACCGTGAACGACGTCGTCGTGGCCGTGCCGGTGTTGCCGGCCGCGTCGGTGGCGCTCACGGTGATCGTGTGGGCGCCGTCCGCCACGGTGCTCGCGGTGAACGGCGAGACGCACGGCACGTTGCCACCCGCGTCGACCTTGCACTGCGGGGTGTTGAGCGTGCCGGTCACCGTGAAGGTCACGGTCGGCGTGTTGATCTTCGTGTTCGCCGCGGGCTGCGTGTTGATCGTGACCACCGGGGCGGTCGCGTCGACGACGAAGGTCGTGGTGCCGGTCGCGGTGTTGGTGGCCGTGTCGGTGCCCTTGACCGTGATCGTGTGCGACCCGTCGGGGAGGGTG
>JAPLLF010000909.1 GCA_026387715.1 Pseudomonadota bacterium | reverse complement strand
TCGGTCATGTGCGGCGTGCGGGAGCGCGCACCGAACCGTGTGCGTCGGGGTGCGTCAGCGCACGCCGTAGGTGGCGTACGGGGACGTGTCGAGCACGCGGACGTCGTCGCTCGGTGTGGGCAACGCGATCCACGCGGCGGGCGACTCGACCGGCGTCGCGCCACCCGACGCGGTCGTGCAGCGATACAGGGTGGGGATGGCGCCGTACGTCACGACGTCGCCGGGGTGATAGGTCACCGCGGGATCGGTGTCGGCGACGGTGGCGATCGGCGCCCACGACGTGAGGTGGTGGCCGGGGCTCGACCACACGACGCCCACGCCACCGACGAACTCGATCGTTGGTGGCGTGTCGTTGACGTTGTCGGTCGTCGTCACGTTGCCGGCGGGGTTGATGAGCTTCTTGCTGCCGGCCCAGTGGTTCGCGGTGAACGTCACCGCGTCCATGATCCCCGGGTTGCGCCCGACCACGATGCCCGGATCGGTCGCGGCGGGATCGACCGGCGTGTAGGCGAACTGCAGGGCGCGGAACGTGTTGTTCGTGAACTCGAAGGTCGAGCCATCGTTCGACGTGCCCGCGCCGAGGCTGATCGCGTCGCTGAAGTAGTTGTCGTGGAACCGCACGTGGCGAGGCCCGTCGCCCGCCTGCGGCGCCGAGAAGAAGCTTAGCAGGGTGCCTGCGCCGTCGATGAACACGTTGTGATCGAGCTCGATCGTGCCGGTGCGCGTGTGCACTTGCGCGTTGTTGTCCTGGTAGCGGCCCAGCCCGTTGTCGAGCCAGCGCAGCCCGCCAGAGATGAACGTGTTGTGGTGGACGTGCGAGCCGTCGCCGAGATCCTGGATCTGCAACGCCTCGTTTCCGGTTCGTACGATCCGGTTGTTGTAGATCTCGAGGTGCGGCTGGAGGTTCGACGGCGGCGCGCCGGTCCACCCGAAGTAGTAGCCCTCGCCGGCGGTGTCGTGGATGTACGTGTCGTGGACCTTCACGTTCGCCATCGGCCGGTTCGTGCCGAGCTTGGCGGCGTCGTTGAGTAGTCGGATCCCGGCGAACCCGGAGCGCGCGACCTCGACGTACTCGAGCTCGAAGTCCGTCGCGTCGCTGACCGCGATGCCCATGTGGAGATACGGCGCCGCGAACGCATACGCGTCGTCAGAGACGATCCCGTAGGTCCCTGCCGCGTCGGCGTACTTGCCGCACGCGTGGCCGGGGAACGCGGCGTCGCCGGTCTGCGAGTCGGCGTCGTAGCGGCCGGTCAGGATCCAGTTCGCGCCGCCGTGGAACGACCACAGGTAGTTGCCGGTCGGGTTGTCGCCGATGAAGAACTGGCCGCCATGGTTGGTGATCACGAGCGGGCGATCGGGGGTGCGGACCGGCAGGTTGCCAACCTCGATGTTCGTGTAGCGCCCCGCGGGGAGGTAGAGCCGATCGAGCGTCTGCCAGTCGACCTGCGGAAACGCGGCCTGGACGTCGACGTACCCGAACCCGGTCGAGCTGCTCGTCGGCAGCACGAACGTGTTGATCGGCGCGCCGCCGAAGTGCCCCGGCGGATCGCAGCTCGAGACCGGCCCGCTATCCGTCACGTCGGCGCCATCGGTCGGCGCCTGCGCACCGTGGTCGTCTCCACACGCCGGCCCGAGCGCCACAACCGCGACGACCACGACGACCACGACGAGACGATGCATCGCCTCAGGGTAGCAGAGCGCTGCCTACGTGTTCGCTTCGCTCACCCACCCCGGCGAAAGCCGGACTCGTTCGCTCCGCTCACTTCTTCTTCGCGAACAGATCGCCGAACGTGCCGAACTTCGCCGACGGGTTCGCCTTCGCGGTCGACGCGACCTGCGCGACGTCCTCGGCGGTGCCGCCGTCGTTCTGGCCGAGCGACAGCGAGATGCGGCGGCGGTCGTGGTCGATCGACAGCACGACGGCCTCGACCTCCTGGCCCTCGGACACGATCTCCTTGGGGTGGTTGATCCGGCGACCGGCGCCGAGCTCGCTGATGTGGACGAGGCCCTCGATCGACGGCGCGATCTCGACGAACGCGCCGAACGGCTGCAGGCGCGTGACCTTGCCCTTGACGCGGGCGCCCTCGTGGAAGCCGGCGGTGACCTCGTGCCACGGGTCGTTGGCGAGCGCCTTGAGCGACAGCGCGATGCGCTCGCCCTTCTCGCCGGGCTCGATCTTCTTGACCGAGACCTCGACCTCCTGGCCGAGCGACAGCACGTCCTCGGGCTTCTCGACGCGCGCGTAGCCGAGCTCGGAGACGTGCAGCATGCCCTCGATGCCGCCGAGATCGACGAACGCGCCGAACGGCTTGAACCCGACGATCTTGCCGCGCAGCACCGCGCCGACCTCGATCTTCTTGCGGGTCTCGACGGCGAGCTGGGCGTTCTCCTCCTCGATCAGCGCGCGGCGCGACAGCACGAGGTTGCGCGGCTCGTAGCGCGTGATGCGGAACGCGAACTTCTTGCCGACGAACTGCGTGAGATCGTCGACGAACCGCCCGTCCATCTGCGACGCGGGGCAGAAGCCACGCACGCCGGCGACGTCGACGCTGACGCCGCCCTTGATGACCTCGGTGACGACGCCGTCGACGGGGATCCCGAGCTCGGCGGCCTGCGCGAGCTCGGCGCTCGCCTGCGGCCCGCGGCCGAGCTTGACGCGCAGCTGGAGCACGCCGCCGGCGTCGGCGATCACGCGCGCCTCGACGGTGTCGCCGAGCTTGACGAGGAGCTTGCCCTCGCCATCGCTGACCTCGGCGCGCTGGATCGTGCCCTCGGCCTTGCTGCCGAGATCGACGAACACGCTGTCCTTGCCGATCGACACGATCTTGCCCTGCACGGCATCGCCGAGCTTGGGACGCTTCGTTCGCTTCTTGCCGGT
>JAPLLF010000604.1 GCA_026387715.1 Pseudomonadota bacterium | reverse complement strand
GCAGCACATCGCGAGATCGCGGACGAGGTGGTGATGGACGACCCGCGGCGCCGCGCCGCCCGCGACCTCGCGCGCCGCCAGCGCGACGACCTGCTCGATCTTGCCGCCGCCGATGGTGCCCCACTGCTCGCCGTCGTCGGCCACCACCATCCGCGCACCGAGGTGGCGTGGCGTCGACCCGGCCACGCCGATCACCGTCGCGATCGCGACGCCGCGGCCACGATCGAGCGCCCTCGACGCGAGCTGGAACGCCGTCAGCACGCCCCGCAGTAGCCCCAGGACAGGTAGGGAAGATCGCGGCAGCAGCCGAGCCCTCCCGTGCAGTCGTCGACGGACTGGCACGCGCGCGGCGTGCAGCTCGCGGCCCCGCACGCCGCGTCGCTCGCGCCGCAGCACGCCTGATCGGCGGGACAGTCCTCGACGCCGTCGCACGTCGCGGCGGCCTCGCCGTTGGCGGTGCAGGCGGTCCCCGCGGGCTGACACGTCGCGGCCAGGAGCGGCCCCGCGCAGCACTGCTGGCCGGCCGTGCACGTCGCGGCGCCGCACTTCACGCCGTCGAACGTCGCGACGTTGGAACCCGACCCACCGCACACCCCGGCGACGCAGGCCTGCCCGTCCGGGCACGCGTGCGCGGCGTCGCACTTGAACTTCGCGGCGCCGAGGTCCGGATCGTCGAAGGTGCAGCCCGCCAGCGCGGCGACGCAAACGATCCAGCGCGCGGTCACGCCCGAACGCTACCACGGGGTAAGCTCGCGCTCAGGCATGCTGACTCGCTTCGTGAGCCTCGTGGGCTTCGGCCTCGCGCTCGTCGCTTCGACGACGAGCGCCCGTGCCGACAAGCTCGGCGAGGCCCGCGCCGCGATCGAGGCGGTGCGCTACGAGGACGCGCAGCCGTTGCTCGTGGCCGCGCTCCAGGAAGGTGGCAAGTCGCCCACCGAGGTGGCCGAGCTGTACCGGATGTCGGCGTCGACCGCGATCGTGCTCGGGCAGCAGGACGTCGCCGAGCAGTACTACCGGCGCTGGCTGGCGCTCGTCCCGACCGCGTCGTTGCCCGACACCATCGCGCCGAAGCTCCGCGCCCCGTTCGTCGCCGCGCAGGCGTCGATGGCCGCGCGAGGTCGGCTCGTCGCCACGGCGCGGATCCACGCGGCGCAGCTCGACGTCATCGTCGAGAGCGATCCGCTCGCGATGGTCGCCACGATCGCCGTCGGGACCGCCGCGCCCAGGCCGCTCGGCGCCGATCACGCCGCGCACTTCGACACCACCGGTGACGACGTGCCGGTGATCTTCGTCCGCGACGAGTTCGGCAACCACCTCCTCGAGCTCGGCGCCGCCGACGTCACCCGCGACGCCGCGCCGATCGCGCGCCCGACGCCGCCGAGCGCTCGACCAAGCACACCATCATCGCGCCAGCCCATCTACGCCAACCCGATCGCGTGGGCGGTCCCGACGCTCGCGCTCGTCGGCTTCGGGGTGGGGTTCTCGCTGCTCGCGCGCGACGCCGACGCCACCCTCGCCGACCAGGTCGCGCATCCCGCGATGCACTTTTACAGCGACGCCACCGTCACCCAGCAGCGCCGCGATCGCGACGCGCTGTACGCGAACCTCAGCTACGGGCTCGCCGGCGCGGTCGGCATCGTCGGCCTCGTCCTGGTCGTGACCCACACGACACCCGTCACCATCGCGCCGACGCCGGGTGG
Organism: Pseudomonadota bacterium; assembly: GCA_026387715.1. Classification (GTDB taxonomy): domain Bacteria; phylum Myxococcota_A; class Polyangia; order Haliangiales; family Haliangiaceae; genus JABFXX01. The sequence goes on along the minus strand of JAPLLF010000604.1, from coordinate 3,987 downwards.
CGCCACCGCGGCGCTGTCGCTGCGGTTCTAGCGGTTGGCGAGGATGTGCGCGACGAGCTCGCGCAACCCGGCGCCCTCGGCGTGCTCGGTCAGGTACGCCGGCTTGAACGCGAGCTCGTCCCACCACGCCTTGACGTTCGCGACGCCGACCGACTTGGGGAACCCGTTGAACATCGGCGCGTCGTTGAGCGCGTCGCCGACGTAGATGTAGGGCGACAGATCGTTCGCGTCGCCGCCGAGCACCTGCCGCACGACCATCATCGCCGCCGACAGCTTGTCGAAGTGCGGCGGGCCGAAGTTGACGTGCACGCTCGAACGCACCGCGGTGAAGCCGGCCTTGCGGATGATCTCCGCGCAGGTCTCCGCCTCGTCGCGCGTGAGCGAGAACTCCTCGTTCCAGTCGAGGGCGAGATCGACCTCGCGGTACTTCGAGTCCGTCGACAGCCGGGCGCCCGGCACCGACTTCTGGCACAGCGCGACCGCGTCGAACATGCGCCGTCGCCACTCGGGGATGCTCTGCTGCGGCACGCCGTAGAGCTTGGTGAGCTTGCGCCCCTCACGCACGAACGTGACGCCGCCGTTCTCGCTGACGCAGGCGAGCACGGGGGTCATCTTCATGAACGCGTGCGCGAACCCGGCCGGACGGCCCGTCACCATGACGAGCGGCACGCCGGCCTCGCCGAGCCGCTCGAGCACCTGGTACGTCTCGGCTTCGATCCGATCGCCGGTCGTCATCGTGCCGTCGATGTCGGAGAACAGTGCGCGAACGGGGCCGCGCAGCTCGCTCAAGGGGCGTGTCATGGCGCGGCGTATACCACGCGTGGCGCCGGGATCAGGCGACCGGGATCAGGCGATCAAGCGCAGCCCGACATCGAGGTTGGGTTCGGTCACGGGTCGGCTCAGCGAACGCTCGCGCTGGCGCGCGAGCCAGTCCTCGAGATCGGGGCCGTTGAGCCGGACGATGCCACCGACTTTGAATACCGGCAGCGGATCGCTCCCACGGCGCGCCATGTAGCGGCACCAGCGCTCCGAGCGACCGAGCGCCGTTGCAATACCCTTCCAGGTCTCGACAAAATTCGACATCACATTGCCTCCGTTGCCGAATCGATGTGCAGCCGACGTGCCGCGTGGGCTCACCACCCGCAACTCGCCGATTCCCTTACGAGATGGAGATCGCCCCAGGTGACAGGCGTTGACCAACCCTCACCACCCGACGCAAAACCTGACACGGTTGTCTGGCTCTGACCTGAAGTGTCGTGATGTTGCCGCACCCTCCCCCGAACGCGGCGGACGACGACTAATGCTACGCTTGCCGCCACATGCGTGGGATTTTGCGGCTACTCGCCGCAGGCTTCGTGACCTTCGTGATCTCCGGAGGTGGGGCGAACGCCGTCGCCGCTCCGCCCGAGATCTATCCGCTCGCCAAGGTCACCCGTGGCCAGACCGGCTACGGGATGACGACGTTCGCCGGCAACACGCCCGAACGGTTCACGTTCGAGGTCGTGTCGGTGGTGAAGAACTTCCTGCCCAAGCAGGACATCATCCTGGTCAAGTCAGCCGACCCCAAGATGCAGGTCACCGGCTTCTGGCAGGGCATGTCGGGCAGCCCGCTCTACATCGACGACAAGCTCGTCTGCGCGTTCAGCTACGGCTTTCGCTTCAACAAGGTCGCGCTCGGGGGCTGCACCCCGATCGAGTACATGAAGCGCGACAGCGAGATCGTGCGCCGCGCGCCGACGACCACGTCGAAGGGCGGCACGCCCGGCTCCGGCACGGTGCGCTCGGTCGTCCCCACCGCGGCGACGCTCGAGGACTGGCGCCGGCTCACGCCGAAGGTCGACGTCAACGACGCGATGGCCGCGCTCGGCCCCGCGCGCAAGAGCTGGCTGCTGTCCGCGCCGTTGCCGCAGGCCCCCACCAAGCCCGCCGCCACCGACGGCGACGTCATGACCGCGAGCGTCCCGATGGGCGTCGCCGGCTTCTCGGCGCCCGCGTACGCGCAGCTCGCGAAGCTGTTCGACGGCTCGGATCTCGTCCCCGTCCGCGCCGGCGGCACCGCCGGCAAGGGTGGCACCGAGGGCGGCCCCAAGGCGTTCGTCATGGGTGGCTCGATCTCGGTCGAGCTGATCCGCGGCGACATGTCCGCGGCCGCGACCGGCACGGTCTCGCACATCGACGGCAACAAGATCCTCGCGTTCGGCCACCCGATGTTCCAGACCGGCGAGACCTACGCGCCCGTCGCGACCGCGACGGTGCACACCGTGATCGCGTCGGCGCAGAGCGCGTTCGTGATGGCGACGCCGATGAACGAGGTCGGCTCGCTCGTCCAGGATCGCCAGTCGTCGATCATGGCGGACACCAACCTCCGGTCGCCGACGATCCCGATGACCATCGAGATCGTCACGACGGTGCCGGGCACCGGCCAGAAGCAGACCGGCCAGTTCAACGTCGAGCTGCTCGACAGCAAGTTCCTGACGCCGGCGCTCGCGGGCGCCGCGCTCGCCAACGCGATCCAGTACTACCTGCCCGACCGCGACGACGTCACCGCGCGTGTCGAGTCCAGCGTTCGCATCAAGGGTCTGCCGCCGATCGAGTTCGTCGACTACGTGTACGCGAACGACGGCGCGGGCTCGGTGATGGGTGGCGTGCGGGGCCTCCGCGCGCTCGTGCCGCTGATGCTCAACCCGTACGCGCCGATCACGATCGAGAGCGTGGACATCAAGGTCGACCTCCGCTTCGAGGCCAACTTCGGCGAGCTCAAGGAGATCCGGATCCCGACGACCGAGCTCGTGCCGGGCCAGCGCAACGTGGTGCAGGCGCGGATGTCGACGTGGGATGGCCAGGACCTCTGGGAGGACGTCCCGGTCGACGTGCCCGCGAGCCTCGCCGGGTCGATCGTGAACCTCGAGCTCACGGCCGGCGACAACGTGCGGATCGACGCGGCGCCGCCGGTCGATCTGCCGTCGCTGCTCGGCGCGCTCCGCAAGTTCCTCCCCGGCAACGTGTGGGCCGCCACGCTGCTCCCCGCCGAGGATGGCGTCGCGCTCGACGGCAAGCTCGTGCGCGATCTGCCGGCGAGCGCGCAGGACAAGCTCCACCCGCAGACGCGCGTGCAGCGCGTCGTCGCCTACAAGCCGATCCTGCGCACCGTCTCCCCCGCGAAGCGCGTCGTCAACGGCGGCGCTTCTACCCTCGTTCGCGTTCGCGCCCTCAAGTAAGGATCTTCGATGCGCAAGTTCAGGCTCTTCCTCGGTGCCGTCGCGACGGCCGCCCTCGTGTCTCCCGCGGCCGCGATCGTCACCGCGACGTGGAACGTGGAGACCTACCAGCAGTTCGACGCCGGCGATGCGACCAGCGCGTTCGTGATGTCGAGCGGCGAGCTACGCCCCGGCTGGGACACCAAGCGCACGGCGCTCGAGGGCGACGCGGTGTGGTCGTCGCTCAAGCTCGCCGACGGCAGCGTGCTGCTGGGCAGCGATGCCGGCGGCGCGATCTATCGCGTCAGCGGCGACACCTCCAAGAAGCTGGTCACGATCGACGGCGCGATCGCGGTCGTCGCGCTCGCGCAGACCGCCGACGGCACCGTGTGGGCCGGCGCGATGCCCGGCAACAAGGTGTTCAAGATCGACGTCGTCGCCGGCAAGGCCAGCGCCGGGCCGTCGCTCGGCAAGGACGCCAAGGACGTCGAGACCGTGTGGGCGCTCGCCGCGTCGGGCAACACGCTCTACGCGGGCACCGGGCCGTCGGGCAAGCTGTTCGCCATCACGGGCGGCAAGGACGCCAAGGAGGTGTTCGACACCGACGACAAGCGCATCACGGCGCTCGCGGTGACCACCGACGGTGGCGTGTGGATGGGCACGTCGGACCGCGCGCTCGTGTTCCGCTACGATCCGAAGGACGGCAAGGCCCGCGCGATGGCCGACTTCGCGGGCAACGAGGTCAGCGCGCTCGCGGCGTATCGCGATGGCGTCGTCGCGGTCGCGAACG
>JAPLLF010000879.1 GCA_026387715.1 Pseudomonadota bacterium | reverse complement strand
CGCCGGCGTCGAGCGCCAGCGCACCGACGGCGTCGACGCGGTGACCTACTGGACGCGGCCTGCCCGGCAGGGCGCGTTGCCGCTCGTCGGGGTCCATGGATTCGGCGGCGACAAGGAGACCTGGCTGATGCTCGCGGCGCTGACGCGACGCGCGCGTGGCCTCGCGCTCGTCGATCTCCCGGGGCACGGCGAGTCCGCTGACGTTCCGATCGACCGCGCGAGCATCCGGCATCACGCCGAGGCGGTCGTGCGCGTGATGGATCGCTGCGGGTTCGCGCGCGCCGTGATCTGCGGCAACTCGATGGGCGGAGGGGTCGCGCTGCGCCTCGCGGCGTCGTTCCCCGATCGCGTCGCGGGCCTGGTGCTCGTCGCCTCGGTCGGCCCCGACGTCCACGACTCCGCGCTCGCGTGGACCGGCGACGTCAACCCGCTCATCCCGCGCGCCGAGGACATCGACCAGTTCATGGCGCTCGTGCTCGAGCGACCGCCGCCGGTGGGGCGCGCGGTGATCCGCCACGTGATCGTCGAACGCGTGCGTCGCGCGCCGCAGCTCACGAAGCTGTTCCACGGCTTCGTCCACGCCCGCGGCGAGGCGGGCGTGCCGCACGAGCTCGAGGCGATCGCGCACCGCACGCTCGTCGTGCACGGCGAGCAGGATCGCATCATCGATCGACGCGTCACCGACAGCCTGGTCGCCGGCTTGCCGCGCGCCGAGCTCGTCGTGATGCGCGGCGTCGGGCACTCCCCCCAGCTCGAGGCGCCCCGCGTGATGGCTCGGCTCGTCGACGACTTCGCGCGGCGGCTCGAAGTGGGTGAGCGCGGCGAACGAGATCCTCAAAAGCGCCGCTGATTGCTGTAGGGTCCGCTCATGTGGTGGCGCCGCGTTCGCTACGTGCTCGTGCTCGTGGCGTTGTGCGCGATCGCGACCTGCCCGACGGCGCAGCGCGCGTGCTCCGCGAAGAACGAGAGCCGCGAGGCCGACGATCTGCTCGAGTACCTCGCCGACCGCGTCGCCGCGATCACGCGCTCGACCGGCCGCGTGCCCCCCCTGCCCGCCGGCCCCACGCCACAGCCGAACTGCTGCGATCAGGGCGGCGTCTGCAGCCCCGACAAGACGACGTTCGCGGCGCCGGGATGGACCGCGCTCGGCTTCTCGATCGACGGCGACTACCACTACACGTACGAGTACCTCCCCGACCCGAGCGGCGCCTTCGCCGTGATCCGCGCGACCGGGGATCTCGACTGCAACGGCGCGACCTCGGTGCACGAGGTCAAGGTCGCCTCGGAGCCCGGCGCCGGGGGCGCCGCGGTCACCCGCGCGTGGACGTACAAGAACCGCTACGAGTAGCGGCGGATCCGAGGCGCGGAGCGCGTCTCTGCGACGAGGCGCATGTATGTATATAGTGAACCATGCGGTTCGCAGCACTCGCCGTCGTGACCCTCGCCTTCGCCTGCAACAAGGGGCAGGAACCTCCCGCGCCCACGTCGGGGCGCCCCAACGCCGAACGCGAGAGCGGTCCCGGAAACTGGGCGCCCGTCGCCGGTGGCTCAGCCGTCCCGGCGACGCCACCGGCCGCCGATCCGGCCAAGAAGGCGCAGAGCATGTACGCGATGGTCTGCCAGATGTGTCACGGCGAGACCGGCCGCGGCGATGGCACGATGGCCAAGAACCTCCCCGTCAAGCCGCGCGACTACGCCGACGCGGCGTGGCAAGCGAGCGTCACCGACGACGATCTCCGAAAGGCCATCCTGCTCGGGGGTGCCGGGATCGGGAAGAGCCCGCTGATGCCGGGGCAACCGCAGCTCAAGGATCAACCCGACGTGTTGAACGGGCTCGTCGCCATCATTCGTGGCTTCAAGCAGTGAACGACCTCGTCACCAGCGCCGACGGTCAATGGATCGTCGTCCGACGCGACCTGACCCTGACGCTCCACGAGCGCGGCGGAGGACCGGCGATCGCGACGACGATGCTCGACGACGCGTCCGACGTCGAGATCGTCGCGGTCGGTCCACCCGCGCTGTTCGTCGTGCGCGCGGGCACGGCGCTCGCGGTGTTCCTGCCCCCGACGCTGGAGTGCATCGCGATCGCCAAGCTCGAGGCGCCGATGTCGATGGCGACCGTGACCGGCCAGCGCATCGCCATGCTCTCGGCCGACGGCAAGCAGCTACGCCTCGTGCGCGCGGCCGGACGTGCGCTCGCGATGCACGCGCTCGACGTCGGCAGCCCGATCGAGTTCGCCGTCGGCCTCGATCGCAACCAGGTGTTGTTCGGGCTGCATCGCAAGCTCGAGGTGTGGGACGCCGCGAGCGGCCGGCCCCTGCTGCGCCTGCAGCTCCAGCTGCCGCCCGCGCCGCGCATGATCGGCGCGGCCCATGGCCACCTGTGGGCGACCAAGGTCGGCGGCGACGAGGTGTTCATCTATCGACTCTCGGATGGGCGGCCGTTTCGCCATCCGGTGGGCGCGCCGATCGAGCGCGTGATCGGCCACCTCGGCTCGCAGGTGATCGTCGTGGTCACGAAGAACGGCTTGGTCCGGGTGCACTGCCTCGCCCACTCCGTCGAGATGCTCGAGCTGCCCGATCCCTCGATGCGCGACCATGCGCTCGGCTTGCTCGCGACCACCCCCGACGACGTCGCGCTCGTCGGCTGTGGCGACGGGGTCGACGCCGTCCCATGGCGCGCCCCGCTGTCGGGCCTCGCGACGACGCCCGAGCCCGAGCCGGCGGTGGCGCGCCCGGCCCCGATCCCCACGCACACACCGCTCGCCGCGCTCGCCCAGGGCGGGCCCGCCGCGCCACCGGCGACGAGCAGCTCGCTCGCGAGCGGCGCCAGCGCGACGGAGACCGAGGCGCGCATCGCGATCGCGGCCTACGGCGTGGCGCTGATCGCGGCCGCGCGCCGCGAGCTCGAGCCCCGCGAGGCGAAGGAGCCGCGCGAGTCCCGCGGGCTCGGGCTCGACGGCGAGCGTCGTCAGCCAGCGCACGAGTCACGCGTGATCGAGCCACCCAGCGTCGATGCCGACTCGACGATCGGCAGCCTGGTCGCGCGCCTCGGCCTGGGACCGGCCGCCCGCCGCGCGCTGTTCGCGCTGTACGGCTATCACCTCAATGGCGAGCGCGCGGCGATCGCGCCGCTCGCTCGGGGCTTGGGCGACTG
>JAPLLF010000853.1 GCA_026387715.1 Pseudomonadota bacterium | reverse complement strand
CGGGGACCGACGAATCGCCGGGCGGCAGACCAGTGGCCAGCGGCAGGGTCCCCGGCGCGCCGTCCTCGCGGCGACGACGGCGGCGCCGCCGCTTGCGCCGGCCGGCTCCATCCTCCGGACCGATCGGTGCGCCAGCGGTGGCTCCCTGAAGTTGCGGTGGGCGCGGCTGGCCGGGCGGCCCGCCGGGACCGCGATCGCGACGCTCGCCGCCGCCACCGCCACCGCCACGAGGCCGATCCCAGCGCTTGTTCCGCCCACCACCGCCGCCACCGCCACCGCCGCCACCGCCGCGCCGGCCACCGGCGCCCGCGTCGTTCGGATTCGCGGACGCGACCGGGTTGCTCGCGATCCGCATCGGACCGCGCACGTATTCGATGACAGGTCCGCCGCCGCCACGCCGCGTCTCGACCATCGGTGAGGCCATCACCGGCGTCGTGAACGCGCTCTTCGGCGGCAGCATCGCGCGGCGCTTCCGCCGACGGCGCCGACGACGTCGACGTGCCTCGGCCGAGGTCGACGATGCGAGATCCTCGGTCGTGCTCAGGGGGGTGCGAAGCTTGGGAACCTTCGGGACGCGTTTGCGCGCGAGCACCGTGATCTCCCCGGTGCCTTCGATGCCTTCTTCGGCGAGCTCTGCGGCGGTCTTGTCGATGACCTCGAAGTCATCATCATCGTCGTCGTCATCGTCGTCGTCGTCGTCGTCGTCGTCGTCGTCATCGTCATCGTTGTCGTCGTCGTCGTCGAGATCGTCGGTCGCGCCAGCGCCACCCTCGCCCTCGACGTCATCATCGTCATCATCGTCGTCATCGTCGTCGTCATCCTCGTCCTCATCCTCGTCGAGGTCGGGCTGCGCGGCGTCGGGATGGGCGGCAGGCTTCGCGACGACCGGCGCTGCCGGGAGCACGGGCTCGACGACCGGCTGACTTCGTCGCATGACCGCGGGTGCGGGCGCGGGCGCAGGGGCAACGGGGGCGGCCGTCGAGCGCCGCAACACCGTCGACGACTTCGTCGGGGCGATCGGCGCGGTGACCGCCTCGGAGGCACCCACCGCGACCGCGGCCACCTGTGGCTGATCGATCCGCACGACCCGCGTGCGCACCTCGCGCCGTGGGCGGATCAGCTCGGAGGACGGCTCCTCGTCGAGTTGCCGCGTGAGCAGGGCGCCGAACCGGGTCGCCTCGGTCGAGGCCGCGAGCGCTGCTTCGCGCGAGCGCAGGCAGTTATCGCAGCGACCACACGCCGGCGGCGACGGCTCGCCGAGGTACTCGAGGATCACCACGTTGCGACAGCCGGGTGCCTTGACGTAGCCGAGCAGGGCGTCGAGCCGCTGGCGATCGGCGATGCGGCGCGCCTCGTACTGGCGCGCGCGCTCCATCAACTGCTGGCGATCGGGGGGAGGATCGGCGACGTAGAACAGCCCCCCTTCGCGCTCCGTGATGAACTTCTCGTCCTTGAGCAGGCCGAGCACGGTGCGCGTGCGCTGCTGGCCGACGCTCGACGCCAGCGCGACGTTCGCGATCGTCGGCGGCGACTCTTCCATCCCGGTCGGGCGCTCGCCCTTGTGGCCGCTGCCGAACGCCTCGAGGGCGTCGAACACCATCTTGACCTGCCGCTTGGTCGGGTAGGTCCCCGACAGGAAGTACTCCTGGATCGCGACGTCGTCCGGGGAGAACAGCAGCACGCAGCGCGACGGCTTGCCATCGCGACCGCCGCGACCGGCCTCCTGCGCGTACGACTCGAGCGAGCCGGGGACGTGGTAGTGCAGCACGTTGCGGATGTCGGGCTTGTCGACGCCGAGCCCGAACGCGTTCGTCGCGACCATCACGATGTCTTTCGACGCCATGAACTCGTTCTGACTCTTGTCGCGTTCGTTCTTGTTGAGCCGCCCGTGGTAGCGGTTCACCGGGATGCCCCAGCGACCGAGCGCCTCGTAGAGCTCGTCGACCTTCTTGACGGTCGCGCAGTACACGATGCCGGGACGCGGCAGCTTCTTGAGCAGCGTGACGAGCGTACGCATCTTCTCGTCTTCGTCGGAGAAGACGATCACCTCGTAGTGGAGGTTCGGGCGATCGAACGTCGTCGTGACGGTCGTCGCCTTCTCCATGCCGAGCTGGAACAAGATGTCGTCGCGCACGTACGGCGGCGCGGTCGCCGTCGTCGCGAGGATCGGCGGACGCCCGAGGTCCTAGAGCGCCTTGCGCATCGACAGGTACGCCGGCCGGAAGTCGTGCCCCCACTGCGAGACGCAGTGGGCCTCGTCGACGACGAAGCGCGACACGCCGACGCCGCCACACGCCTCCCGCAAGAACGCGCGGAACTCCGGGTCCGCCATGCGCTCCGGCGTCGTGAGCAGCAGCTTGCCACCCGGCGCGCGGATGAGCGCGTCGACCTCGCGTCGCTGCTTGACCGTCAACGTCGAGTCGACGCGGACCGCGGTCACGCCCTTGGCGACCATCTTGTCGATCTGGTCCTTGATCAGCGCGATCAGGGGGCTCACGACGACGGTGACGCCGGGCAGGACGAGGGAGGGGAGCTGGTAGAGCAGGGACTTGCCGCTGCCCGTTGGCATGACGGCGAGCAGGTCCTCGCCGGCGAGCAGGTGCTCGAACGCCTCGGCCTGACCAGGCCGGAACTTCTTGAGCCCGAGCGCGGTCTGCGCGATGCCGAGCAGGGCGCCCACGTTCTGCGGGAGGCTCTTGCCCTCGGCAGGGATCTCGCCATCGAGGCTGTACTTCGGTCCCGGCAACGCGGGCGGAGGCAGGGCGGCGAGCGCCGCGGCCGCCTTGGCTTCGCGCATCGCCTTGGCCTCGGCCGTCTTCGACAGCTTCTTCACTGGCACTGGCACTGGCACTGGCACCGGCACCGGCACTGGCGGCGACGGGGCCGAGACGACCTCGAGCGCGACGGGTGCGACGGGCTCGACGACCTCGTCGGGCTCGGGCTCCTCGGCGCGTGGCTTCTTGGCCGTCACGCGCTTCTTCGGCGTGGACGGTTTCGGCTTGGTCGCCGGCTCAGGCTGCTTCTTCCGCGTTGGTGCGCGCTTCGTCGTGGACAAAGTCCCACGTCTCCCGCCGAACATCCGATGTTCGGCCTACACCCGACGCTCCCCAGATGGAGCGCGTCGAGTTCACAACTATCAGCATACCCACAGACCCCTCGCAAGTGCGATCCCGGCAAGAATGGCGTGGGTGGAGATGATATGAGTCCTTTCGTGGGAGTCAGGGAAGCCGAGAATCGACTCGAACGGTTCAATGCCGATCGCGAACGGCTCCTCTCGGAGGTCGAACGTCGTGTCGTCGCCCGACGCGTGTCCGAGGCGAGCGCGGGCGGCGACGCGTCGCTCGAGTACGTCCTCAACGACGTCGCGTACTGCGAGATCCAGCGCCTCGAGAAGGCGGGTGGCGGCAAGCCCGTCGATCGCTGGCGTGACCTGGCGCGTCGGCTGAACGGCATGAGCGAGGCCGACAAGCAGGCCGAGCTCCGCGGGCTCGTCCGCCACTACGGCCACGACATCGTCGGCAACTTCGATCCGCGGGTCTACAAGTTCGCGACCGGCCTCTTGCCCAGCGCGCTGGATTTCTTCTTCTCGCCGGTGCGCAGCCTGCGCGAGGGGGTCTCCGCGCTCCGCCACGTCGACGCGCGGATCCTCGCCGACGGGTCGCTCGACCTCGTCCGCAAGTGCGCGGAGCTCGGCACGATCGTCGTGACGCCGACCCACTCGTCGAACATGGACAGCCCGGTCATCGGCCTCGCGCTGATGCGCGCGGGGTTGCCGCCGGTGACCTACGGCGCGGGCAAGAACCTGTTCACCAACCCGTTCATCAGCTTCTTCATGCGCAACCTCGGCGCGTACCGCGTCGATCGCCGCCTGCGCTTCGAGCTCTACAAGGACGTGCTCAAGGAGTACTCCGCGGTCCTCCTCGAGCACGGCTACCACTCGCTGTTCTTCCCTGGCGGGACGCGGTGCCGGTCGAACATCGTCGAGAAGAACCTCAAGCTCGGCCTGCTCGGGACGACGGTCACCGCGTTCAAGAACAACGTCCGCGAGGGCGCGCCGCACAAGCGCATCTACATCGTGCCGGCGACGATCAACTATCGGCTGGTGCTCGAAGCGGAGACGCTGATCGCGGACTACCTCGCCGAGACCGGCAAGAATCGCTTCATCATCACCGACGACGAGTTCTCGCGGGCGGGGCGCCTCGTCGAGTTCTTCCGCAAGATCCTCGCGCACGAGGGCTCGGTGCTGGTGCGCTTCGGTCGACCGCTCGACGTGTTCGGCAACGACATCACCGACGACGGTGATTCCGTCGATCGCGCCGGGCGCGTCGTCGATCCGGCGAGCTTCGTGCGCGGCGCCGACGGCGAGGTCACCGACGACGATCAGCGCGACGCCGAGTACACGCGGGCGCTCGGGCGCAAGCTGTCCGCCACCTATCCGCGGCTCACCGTGTTCCACGCGACGACGCTCGTCGCGCGCGTGATCTACGACGCGATCGCGCGCGCGCACCAGACGCGCGACGTCTATCGCTTGCTCCGCATGGTCGACCTGTCGGTGCCGTATGCGCAGGTGATCGCCGGGCTCGGCGAGCTCCGTGCCCGGCTCGCGGCGACGCCCGCGTGGGGCGCCGAGCACCCGATGTTCGCGGCGACCGAGACGCCCGCGATGGTCGACAACGCGCTCTCGGGCCTGGCGATGTATCACACGCACGCGGCGGTCACGCGGCGTGGCGATCAGGTCGTCGTCGACGATCTCAAGCTGCTCTACTACTACATGAACCGGACGGCGCACATCCCGATGGCGACGGCGGAGGTGGCGCGATGAGCGGAACGCGGCGGGCGGATACCATCGGCATCGTCGGCGCAGGCACGTTCGGGACGGCGCTCGCGTCGGTGCTCGCGCGCGCGGGCAAGCGCGTGGTCCTGTGGTGCCGCGATCCAGCCGTCGTCGACACGATCCTCGCGACGCGGCGGTGTTCGCGACTGCCCGCCGCGTTGCTCCCCGCGCCGCTGATCCCGACCGCGGATCCGAAGTTCCTCGCGGCCGAGGCGCGCTTCCTCGTGATGTGCGTGGTGTCAACCGACGTGCGCGAGCGCTCGCGAGAGCTCGGCGACGTGCTCGACGGCAGCCACATCGTCGTGCACGCGATCGGCGCGCTCGCGACGCCGACGAACCAGCGCGTGTCCGAGGTGATCGCCGAGGGCATCCCGTCGCTCAAGATCGGGGCGATCGCCGGCCCGACGTTGCCCGACGATCTCGTCGACGGGAACTTCTCGTCGATGGTGGTCGCCTCCGCGTTCGACGAGGTCGTGGCCGAGGGGCGTCGCCTGCTCAACACGCCGCCCGCGCTGCGCGTGTACGGCTCGAAGGACCTCGCCGGCGTCGAGCTCGCGTCGGCGCTGTCGGGGGCCTACACCGTCGCGCTCGGCCTGTGCGACGCCCTCGAGGTCGGGTCGGGGACGCGCGCCGTGCTCGTGACCCGCGCGATCTCGGAAGCGGCGCGGCTCGGCGTCGCGTCGCTCCGCCTCACTTCAGGCGCCTCAACGGCGGCGCGGCTCGGCTTCGCTTCGCTCCGCCTCACTTCAGGCGCCTCAACGGCGGCGCGGCTCGGCGTCGCGTCGCTCCGCCTCACTTCAGGCGCCTCAACGGCGGCGCGGCTCGGCGTCGCATCGCTCCGCCT
>JAPLLF010001285.1 GCA_026387715.1 Pseudomonadota bacterium | reverse complement strand
CGACCTTGAGCTTGGCGACGCGCTCCTTGAGCAGCGGCAGCAGGCGGTCGCCCGCGTTGCCGACGGCGACGAGCATCGAGATCGCCATGCAGCGCTCGCCGGCCGAGCCGTATCCGGCGGACACCGCGGCGTCCGCGGCGAGCTCCATGTCGGCGTCGGGCAGCACGATCATGTGGTTCTTGGCGCCGCCGAGCGCCTGCACGCGCTTGCCGTGGCGGGTGCCGGTCTCGTAGATGTACTGCGCGATCGGCGTGCTGCCGACGAAGCTCACCGCCGACACCCGGGGGTGCTCGAGCAGGCGATCGACGGCGACCTTGTCACCGTGGACGACGTTGAACACGCCCGGCGGCAGGCCGGCGTCGGCGAGCAGCTGCGCGCAGAACATCGCGGCCGACGGATCGCGCTCGCTCGGCTTGAGCACGAACGTGTTGCCGCACGCGATCGCGATCGGATACATCCACATCGGCACCATCGCCGGGAAGTTGAACGGCGTGATGACGGCGACGACGCCGAGCGGCTGGCGGATCGAGTAGCTGTCGACCTCGGTCGACACGTTCTCGCTGTACTCGCCCTTGGCGAGGTCGGCGATGCCGCACGCGAACTCGATGACCTCGAGGCCGCGCTGGACCTCGCCCTGCGCGTCGGCGGTGACCTTGCCGTGCTCGAGCGTGAGCAGCTTGGCGATCTCGGCGATGTTCTTGGCGACCAGCTCGCGGAACGCGAACAGGATCTTCGTGCGCTTGGAGATCGACGAACTGCGCCACGTCAGCGACGCCTGGTACGCCGACTCGACCGCCACGTCGACGTCCGCCGGGGTCGCCATCTGCACGCGCGACTGCACCTCGCCGGTCGCGGGGTTGTAGACATCGCCGTGTCGCTCGGCCGTCTTCTCGCTGGGCTTACCGTCGATCCAGTGCGAAATCGTCTTCATCGTGGGTGCGTATCACGTTTCTCCCGCACGCGGCATCGGGCTTCTAGACGGTTGAAGTCGGTTCGTGACCCGTGTTAGCCCCTCTGGAGTGACCGACCTAACTATCACCGTCAACGGCATGAAGTTCGAGAATCCCTTCCTCCTCGGGTCGGGCCCCCCTGGCACCAACGCCAAGGTCATCGCGCGGTCCTACGACCTCGGGTGGGGTGGCATGGTCGCCAAGACGTTCTCGCTCGACGCGAGCAAGGTCATCAACACGGCGCCGCGCTACGCCAAGGTCCGCGCGCGCACGAGCGACGAGGTGATCGGCTTCCAGAACATCGAGCTGATCAGCGATCGCCCGTACCAGGACTGGCTCGACGACTGCCGCCAGCTCAAGAAGAACTACCCGACGAAGATGCTCATCGCGTCGGTGATGGAGGAGTACAAGAAGGAGGCCTGGCAGCAGATCATCCGCGAGGTCCAGGAGACCGGCGTCGATGGCTTCGAGCTGAACCTGTCCTGCCCGCACGGCCTGCCCGAGCGCAAGATGGGCATGGCGATGGGCGAGAACCCCGACATCGTCTAGGAGGTCTGCGGCTGGGTGAAGGAGGTCGCGCGCATCCCGGTGTGGGCGAAGATGACGCCCAACGTCGGCAACCCGACGGTGCCGGCCGGCGCGGCGCTCCGCGGCGGCGCCGATGGCATCGCGATGATCAACACGATCCTCTCGGTGTCGGGCATCGACATGAAGACGCTCCGCCCGATGCCGACCGTCGAGGGTCACTCGGTCCCCGGCGGCTACTCCGGCCAGGCCGTGCGCCCGATCGCGCTCCGCCAGGTGATGGAGGTCGCGCGCGCCAACCCCGGCGTGCAGATCAGCGGCATCGGTGGCATCGAGACCGGCCTCGACGCCGCGCAGTTCTTC
>JAPLLF010000947.1 GCA_026387715.1 Pseudomonadota bacterium | reverse complement strand
CCGCGATGGCTGGACGACGTCGCCGGGCTCGACCGCGCGCGACAGCACGTCCCCGGCCTGCAGCGCGACGATGCGGGTCTGGCCGAGGCGGACGTTCGCGCCGGCGAGCTGCGCCTGCGTCTGGAGCAGGGCGGTCAGCGCGATGCGCGAGTCGGCGCCGAGCGGGGCCGCCGCGACCTGCTGGGCCTGGGCGGCGTTGCGCTGGGCGCGCGCGATCGCGAGCGTCCGCTGCGCGTTCTCGAGCTCGACCTCGGGGACCGCGTGACTCTCGACGAGCTTGGTCGTGCGGGCGAGGTCCGCCTGCGCGCGCTCGAGGCTGGTCTCGGTCTGGCGCAGCGCCTCGGTCGCGACGATCGCCCCGACGCGCCGCAGCTGATCGACCCGCGCGGTGGCCTGGTTGACCGCGGCCTCCGCCTGCGCGACCGCGGCGCGCTCCTCGCCGTCCTCGATCTGGACGAGCAGCTCGCCGGGCGCGACGTGCTGGCCCTCGACGGCCCCCACCGCGACGACGAGCCCCGACACCTGCGCGGCGATCTGGACGCGGGTGGGCACGCGCACGCGCCCGCTCGCGACGATGTGCTGCTCGAGATCACGCCGGACCGCGAGCGTCGTGTGGACCAGCGGTCCGCGCGCGCGGATGACGAGCACGACCGTGGTGACGACCGCGGCGACGACCGCGATCCAGAACGTCGGCCGGCGGAACAAGCGGAGCGCCATCGTATGCTGCCTTAGCACGCCTCGATCACGACGTGCACGCGCGGTCAGGTCATTGCGGAACGTGGGGCTGACGCTCGGTCGCTCAGGTCACGCGGAGCGCGGCGATCGCGCCGGGCACCGCGCTCGGCGCGAGCGCGAAGCAGTCGACGAGGAGCGCGCCGATGTCGGCCTCGGAGCCCGAGGTCACCGCGGTGCGCAGGCCCATCGCCTTGCCCATGAACGCCGGGTTCGCGGCCATCTGGGTCCGGAAGTGGGTGGTGGCGGCGGCTGCGGCGGTGGGGTCGAGCGCGAGCAGCTGCTCGAGCACGCGGGCGGCGGCCGCATCAGCCCCCTGATCGTTCCCGCCGATCAGGGCACCGGCGAAGTCGCGGAAGGTCACGTCAGCCATGCGCCAGGATTCCACGCGCCGACCGCGATCACGAGCGCTGCGCGAGCCAGATGTAATAGCGCGGCCCGCCCGGGGTCGTCGGCGGCGCGCGCTTGAGCTCGACCTCGCCGACCGTCTCCATCCACTTGCTGAACGTCTTGGATGGAAACGCCGACCACACCGCGAGGAGGCCGCCGGGGTTGAGCGCCGCGCGCGCACGCGCGAGGCCCGCGCGCTTGTACAGCCGCGCGTTCGCCTCGTAGGTGAGCGCGTCGGGCCCGTTGTCGACGTCGAGCACGATCCCGTCGAACCCCCCGCGCGGGATCACGTTGGCGACGTCGTCGACCACCAGCTCGACGCGCGGATCGTCGAGCGGGCGCCCGGCGAGGTCGCCGTACGCGCCGCGGTTCCAGGCGACCAGCGCCGGGACCAGCTCGGCGACGACGATCGTCGCGGCGGCGGGCAGCCCGTCGAGCGCCGCGCGGAGCGTGTAGCCGAGGCCGAGCCCGCCGATCAGGAGCCGGGGAGCGGGCAGGTCCGCGAGCCGCTCCGCGATGAGCTCGCCGAGCGCATCCTCGGAGCCGTGCTCGTGGCTGCTCATCAGGATCCGCCGGTCGACCTTGATCGACACGTACTCGGCGCCCTCGAACTCCCAGCGCGTGAGCTGCATCTCCTTGCCGTCGGGTAGGGCGACCCGCTCGAGAACCTCGTCTGTCATGTGCGCGCAAGATTCGCACGTCGGGGGCTCCGGACGCGCTTCTTGCGCGAAGTGGCGTGTCAGTCGAACTGGGCGATCGCCTTGACGGCGAACCGGAGGTAGTCGCGCTCGGTCACGATGCCGACCAGGTGGCCGTGGGCGTCGATGACCGGCAGGCAGCCGAACCGATGGTCGAGCAGCA
>JAPLLF010000957.1 GCA_026387715.1 Pseudomonadota bacterium | reverse complement strand
GTCGAGGGCGAGCGTGCCCGGGAGCCGCGTCGCCACGTCGATCACGATGGCACCCTGATCGACGACGACGACCCCGCGCGGCGCGGCGAACACGCGACGCCACGCCCGACATCGCCTGGATGCCGACATCGTAGTGGGTCTCGGCGAAGTACGACTGCGCGCGCACGGGCGCCGTCATCATCGCGAGCCCACGACCACCAGCCCGACGACGATGGCCGCGCGCCTCATCCGTCGACGGTAGTCGAAACTCGCGCCACATGTCGGTGCGCCGGGTACGTGCCGGGTACCGTGCACCCGATGTTCGCCTTCGCCACGCTGTTCTCGCCCCGTCGCCCCGATCCCAAGCTCCGCCCGTACCGCGACGAGGTCGCCGCGCTCGACGCCGTCGCGGCCGGCAAGAAGGCGATGCTGTTCACCAGCTACACGCCCGGCGCCCGGTTCACCGCGCTCGTGCGCGCCGCGACCGCACGCGGCCTCGCGGTCACGCTGCACGATCCCGACGGCAGCGAGCCGAACGTCTACGTGCTGCCGCTCGATCAGACGTGGCGCATCGCCGCGCTCGACGCGCTCCGCGAGACGGCCCTCGTCGACGGCAACTGGACGCTGGCGTCCGAGGCGCTCGAGAGCTTGCTGCTCGGATACACCGCCGCGCAGCGCGCGCGCTGGATCGAGGCGTTCCGCGCCCGCCAGGCCGCGTTCAGCTGCCAGACGGTCTACGCGCTGCTCACGCGCGAGCAGCGCGACGCCGTCACGGCGCTCGGCCACCGCTGCTTCGGCAGCCCGGTCGGGCTGACGCTGTTCTTCCACACCGGCGAATACGACGTGCGCGCCGACGCCGCCAAGCGCATCCCCAAGGGCCACACGCTCGCCCGCGTCGGCTTCGACTGGGACGTCGTCGATGCGCTGTTCGCCGACAAGAGCGGCATCGCCACCGCGACGATCACCCCGCGCACGGCCGCGCGCGCCGCGGCCGCGATCCGCTCGAACGTGCAGCTGCTGACCGGCGCGCGCTGGAAGTGACTTCGTATTATCGTCGGCGCGTGAAACCGACGTCCGGCCGCGTGATCGCGGATCTCGAAGAGCTCGCCACCCTCACCACCGACGAGCGCGGCGCCCAGCGCGTGGCGTGGGGCCCGATCTGGCGCAAGACGCGCGCGTGGTTCACCGCGAAGCTCGAGGCCGAGGTCGGCATCACGCCGCACCGCGACGGCGCCGGCAACCTGTGGGCGACGCTGCCGGGCGAGTCGACGCGCAGCCTCGTGATCGGCAGCCACCTCGACTCGGTGCCCGGCGGCGGCTGGCTCGACGGCTGCCTCGGCGTGCTCGCCGGGCTCGAGGTGCTGCGGCGCGCCCGCGAGCTCGGCAAGCCCGCGCTGACGATCCACCTCGTGGACTGGGCCGACGAGGAGGGCGCGCGGTTCGGCCGCAGCCTGACCGGCTCCGCGGCGTCGGCCGGCACGCTCGACGCGCACGGCGAGCTCGCGCACCTCGTCGATCGGCAGGGCGTGAAGCTGCCGGACGCGCTCGCCGAGAACGACGTCACGCTCGACGGGATGGCGACCGCGAAGGCCTACTTCGACGCGCTCGAGGCCGTCGCGTACCTCGAGCTGCACATCGAGCAGGG
>JAPLLF010000760.1 GCA_026387715.1 Pseudomonadota bacterium | reverse complement strand
CTTCGGGTGCAGCGCGACCACCGCCGTCGGCCGGAGATCCGCGGCGATCGCGCGCTGCGCGGCGACGACCTTCGGATCGATGCCGACGTGCGCGGTCCTGGCGAGCCGCTCGTCGGGCGCGATCGCGGCGCCGCCCGCGAACGTCCAGGCGCGGAGCTCGGCGTCGCCGTCGGTGGCGCGATAGTCGACGACGAGATCGCCGCGGGGCACGAAGCCACCGGCGGTCAACGTGAGCGCGTTGACGTCGTTGACGTCGCCGCGCGCGGGATCGGCCGCGAGCGGGTAGCCGGCGGCGTGCACCTGGCCCGGCTGCGCGCCGCGCACCTCGACGTCGACGGTGAAGTTGTCGGCGACGGTCGAGCCGTCCGCCGAGTGCGGCAACGGATAGATGTACTGGCGCCACGGCCCGCGCGGCGTGACGACCTGGGTGTACGCGATCTTGATCGTGCGCGCGCCCTTCGACGGGATCGGGAAGATCTTGAGCTCGAACCGCCCACCCCGCTTCCAGTCGAGCAGCGCGGGATCGCGCCACGTGCCGGGCACCCAGATCATGTCGGAGGTCGCCAGCTGCAGCGGTTTGGGGGCGGCCTTGTCGATCACGCCCTTCCAGATCTTCGCGCCACGCTCCTTGTCGAGGAACGCGCCGTCGAGGAAGCCGCCCGGGGCGTCCTTGACGTCGAGGGCGAGGCCGTCGATCTGCGCGTCGGCGGGGAGCGGGAACTGGTAGACGCCCTCGAGCTGGGTGTCGCTGTCGTTCCGGAACGTCTCGGTGATCTCGGTGCGCGCGATCGGGCCGACGATGCGTACCTTCACGTCGTGCCTGGCGAGCGCCAGGTTCCAGTCGCGGTCCCGCTTCTCGCCGGGCTTGTAGGCGCGCAGCGCGCCGAGGCCGGAGGTCACCTCGTCGGGCTTGGGCGCGCCACCGATCACCTCGGTGAGCTCGGCCCACGCGACGTCGTGCGCGAGCTGCGGCGCGGGCGCGACGGTCACCCGTCCGGACCCGCCGCTGGTCACGACCGCGCCGCGCTCGGCGGTGCCCTCCTCGCCGGCGCGCACGTCGGCGGTGGCCGTGCCGGAGGTCAGGATCACGCGGCCGCGCACGACCTGGACCGACGTCGTCTCCGCGGTCGCGGTGATCGCGAGCTTCGCGGCGTCACCGTCGATCGACCCGGCGGGCGTCGTGATCGCCAGGCGCGCGCCGAGATCGGCGACGACCCGACCCGCGGTCATCCGCAGGCCGTGCTGGTCGAACGCGAGCGTCGTGTGGTGATCGAGGACGAGCCGCGTCCCGCCGGTCATCTCGAGCGCCACCCGCGTGCGCTCGTCGGTGCGGAGCTCGGCGCCGGCCGGGATCGCGGCGTCCTTGCGCAGCGGCACCCAGCCCGCGGCGGTCTTGAGCTCGAGGCCACCCTGCTGGTCGGTCGCGCCGCGCTCGACGGTCTTGACGACCCCGATGTCGGCCGCCTTCGGAGCGCGGGCGCGCGGGCGTCGGCTTCACGACGGGCTTCGCGTCGGGCGTGGCGGCGATGGCGGGTGCTGGTTCGGGGAGGGGCGGCGTCGGCACGGCCGCCGCATCGACGGCGGCGAGCAGCCTCGCCACGAGGGCGTCGCTCGACGGTGCGACGTGATCGTCGCCCGCTCGCTGGATCGAGGCGGCGAGCCGCGTGGCCTCGTGGCGGCGATCGCGACACGTGTCGCAGTCGGCGAGGTGATCGGCGTGCTTCTCGATCGCGGCCGGATCGTTGGCGACGAGGTCGGCGAGATCATCGGTGATGTGGTCGCATTCGATACGCATCTATTTCTCCTCGGGCATGACGGTGCGCAGGCGCGCGAGCGCCCGGCTGGTCCGCTTGCGGGCGGTGGCTTCGTCGAGGTTGCACGCCGCCGCGATCTCGCGATGGCTGAGATCGGCGACGTACCGGAGCACGAGGGCCTCGCGCTCCGTGGGCTTGAGGCGCTCGAGGGCGTCGCGCACCATGCGCGAGCGCTGGCGGAGCGCGAAGCTATCGGCGCTCGCTTCGTCGGTCGGCACCAGCTCGAGCAGCTCGCGCGCCTCGCGTCCCTTGCGGCGGGTCTCGAGCATCCGCGCGCACACGTGCCGCGCGATGCCGCACAGCCATGCCTTGATCGTGCCCTCGCCGCGATAGGTCGGCATCGCGCGGTGCGCGCGCAGCAGCGTCTCCTGCACGGCCTCGTCGGCGTCGGCCTGCGAGCCGAGCAGCGCGATGCACGTGCGGCCCAGGATCGCGCCGTGGGTGCGTGCGCAGCTCGCGAGGGCGTCGCGATGCTCACCGCGCTCGATCAGCGCGGCGATCTCGTCGCGTGCGACGGGGTCGGGAGGAGTGGCGATGGCCTGCATTCGACCACCACGTGCCGCGCGCGCGTCGATTAGTGACCGACGATCGCGGATATCTTACAAGTGCAGGTAACTACTTGGTTGTCGGCGACGCCGGAGCGCTCGGGGCTGGCCTGGGCGCGCCACCCCCGATGAACGCGCGGGTGATCGCGAACGCCAGCCCGGCGACGAGGATCGCCCCGACCACCAGCATCCACGGCTTGAGCGCCGCTTTCTTCGGCTTGCCGAACCCGGCGACCTGCGGCATCGACGGCCGTTGCGGTGCTCCGTAGGGGCCGTAGGGCGACGGGCCGAACGCCTCGGGCATCGTGGGCGACGCCGCGCGCGGCGCGAGCTGCGAGGCGACGTGGGGACCCGGCCACGGCGGCGGCGGATAGCCGGTCGGGGCTTGCTGGGGGTACTGCATCGCGACGTTGCCTGGGCACATCGGCCCCATCGGCACCATCGTCGGGTTCATCGGGTTCATCGGGTTCATCGGGTTGCCGCCAGGCGGTCCCATCGGCGGACCTGGATACCCGTTCTGCGGCGGCATGGCCCAGGCCCCGGCGTTCGGGAGCGGGGGCGTCGAGGGCGGTGGCGGCGGGGCCGCGTACGGCGCGTTCGTCGGCGGTCGCCGCGGCGGGGGCAGCGGCGAGGCCGTCTGCGGGCGCGGCGCGCGCTCCGCCACCGGCACGCCGGGGGCGGGCGTCCGGCGCGGCGCGAGGAGCCGCGTGTGCTCGTCCGGCGTGTGCTCGTCGCGCGAGCCGGCGACCGTCGGGGCGTCGAGATCGTGGTCGTCGCCGAGCGGGGCCCGCGCCGTGGTCGGCTCGTCGGTGCCACGCCGCGCGCGGGTCGGGGGCGCGCGCAGCGGGCCGCTGTCCTTCACGCCACCGCGCAGCTGCCGCAGCTGATCGCCGGTCAGCTGCGCGAGGCGCGTCTCTTCCTCCTCGAACCGATCGATCACCTCACGCGCCTTGGCCATCGCCGCGGCGGCGTCCTTGTCGCGCGAGCCCGAGAAGTCATCCGCCGTGCGGATGCGGATGACGGTGTTCTCGCCGCCGTCGTCGAAGCCCGCCATCGCCACGCTCTGCGACACGTGCATCGGGCCCGATCCCGGATCCTGCGCGATCATGAGCTGGCTCGCGCGCTCGAGTTGCTCGGTCGCGTCGATGATCTTGGCGAGCTCGGTCGCCGGATCGCCGACGGTGACCTCGAGCGAGTAGCGCATCGAGCGGATCTTGGCGCCGAGCATGCCCGCGGTCGGTCGGCGCGCCGGCTCGGGCGCCAGCGCCGACATCACGAGCGCGTCGGAACAGCCGGCGATTGCACACCAGCTCCCACAGCAGGATGCCGACCGAGAACACGTCGCTGCGCGCGTCGAGGCGCTCGTTGCGCGCCTGCTCCGGTGAGATGTACGCGAACTTGCCCTTCACGGCGCCGGCGCTCGTGTGCTCCTGCTCGGCGCGCTTGGCGATGCCGAAGTCGGTGAGCTTGACCTCGCCCGCGCGGGACAACAGGACGTTCGATGGCGACACGTCGCGATGCACCAGCGACATCGCCTTGCCATCGGGCGCGCGCGCGGAGTGGGCGTGCTCGAGCGCCTCGCAGATCTCGGCGACGATGTGGAGCGCGAGGTCGAACGGGATGCGCGTGCGGCGCCGCTTGTCGTCGATCACCGCGCGCTGGATCGCGCCGAGATCCTTGCCGTCGACGTACTCCATCACGAGGAAGTACTGCTGGTCGTCGCCGAGCCCCACGTCGAAGATCTGCGTGATGTTGCGATGCTTGAGCAGCGAGAGCACCTTCGCCTCGGCGATCAGCAGCTGCACGAACCGCGGGTCCTGCGAGAGGTGCGGCAGGATCCGCTTGATCGCGACCGGCTTCTCGAAGCCGCCCGCCGCGACGGCCTTGCCCCGGAAGATCTCGGCCATGCCGCCGACGCCGATGCGGTCGAGCAGCTCGTACCGGGTCACGCTGGGGTAGCCTAGCACATCGAGCCCATCGCAGACATCGCAGCGGCCCTCGACGCCGCGCTCGCCGCGAACCTCGGATCCGCGGCCGCGGTCGCGATCGGCGACGCCGGCGTCGAGGTCGAGCGGGTGATCCGCGGTCGCACGCAGGCGGTGCCCGTTGTGGGCGAGCGCGTCGACGCGACGACGCGGTTCGACGTCGCCTCGCTCACCAAGCCGATGGCGACCGCGGCGATCGCGATGGTGCTCGTGGCCGAGCGTCGGCTCGAGCTCGACGATCCCGTCCGGCGCTGGTTGCCCCACGCGGCGACGACCGGCACGGTCGCGCAGCTGCTCGGGCACGCGGCGGGCTGCGCGGCGCACGTCGAGTTCTTCCGCGCGTTGCGGGCGGCGCCGCCGGCCGATCCGCGCGGCGAGCTCGTCGAGCGCGCGGCCGCGCATCCGACGACCGCGCCCGGCGTCGCGACGATCTACAGCGACCTCGGCTACATCCAGCTGGGGGCCGTGCTCGAGCGCGCCGCCGGGATGCCGCTCGAGCAGGCGTTCCGCGCGCTCGTCGCCGAGCCGCTCGGCCTCGCGGGCGCGACCTACGGACCGCTCGGGCGCGACGGCGTCGGCGTGGTCGCCACGGAGCTCGACGAGCGCGGCGTCGTCGCGGGCCGCGTGCACGACGAGAACGCGTACTACGGCGGCGAGGTGTGCGGCCACGCGGGCGTGTTCGCGACGATCGACGACGTGTCGCGGTTCGCGCGCGCGATCGTCGCCACGCTCGCGGGCGCGCCAGCCGGCCGGTTCACGACCGACGTCGTCACGCGCTTCGTCACCACCGCCGCGGCGCCGGCGACGTCGTGGCGGCTCGGCTGGGACACCCCGTCGGCGACGCCCGGGGTCTCCCACGCCGGCGATCGGTGGCCCCGCGCGCACGCGATCGGCCACCTCGGGTTCACCGGCACGTCGATCTGGCTCGACCCGCCGAACCGCCGGTGGGTCACGCTGCTCACCAACCGCGTGCATCCGACGCGCGGCGGGACGTCGGCCGAGGGCATCAAGGGGCTGCGCCGGTTCGTCAACGACACCGCGACGGCGATGCTCGGGTGACGGGAGCCCTCTTCTTGCGGCCTACTTCTTCTTGCGGCGGCCGAGCGGCTTGAGCGGCTTGCTCGTGGGGCGCGGATCGGCGCCGGGCGCGCCGAACATGCCGTCGACGCCGCGATCCGCGCACGCCCACAGCGCGACGACGATCGCGAGATCGGCGAGCGCGCGCCGGCTCATCGACGCGGGGATCACGAGCCCATAGGTCTCGGACACGAAGCGCAGGTCCTTGAGGATGCGCATCACCTCATCCCGGTTCACGTCGCCGTGCCAGTAGACGACGCGCGTGAGCAGGAGCTCCTGATGACGGCGCAGGAACTCGCCCATCGACAGCGGCTCGACGATGCGCGTCGAGGGTGGCTTGCAGATCACGAGCAGGTCTTCGAGGTACTCGTTCCAGTGGTGCCCGAGCCGGCGGTTCTCCGGCCGGCGCAGGAACTTCACGCGCTCGACGGAGAAGTCGGCCTTCACCGACGACTTGAACCGAGGGGTGACCGCGAGCAGATCGTAGATGACCGGCGGGCGCTCCTTGGAGTAGTCGTAGTCGAGGTAGCGCCACCAGTTGCGCAGCTGCGGCCACGTCTTGACCGACAGCAGCGGATCGTCGGTCGAGTCGACGACGACGAACCGCGCGCCCTCGGCGCGGACGACCGTCACCCAGTGCGACCACTGCTCGACGCACAGCAGGACCGGCGTGCCCTCGCGCAGGTGCTTGACGAGCGACTTGCGGGCCTGCTCCTCGTCGCTGCGCCGGTCGAGCACCAGGTCGCACTCGACGGCGCGCGCCGCGCGCGCGAGCTGGATCTCGTCGGTGCCCGACCACCAGTGGGTACGCGCGGTCGACGCGAGCGCCTCGACCTCGACCATCCGGCCGAGCGCGAGCAGCGCGTGCTTGAGCGCGAACGGCCCGCAGGTCCACTCGTTCGGCTGCGGGTAGAAGCCGGGTCCGGTTAGCGCCGCCGCCGATGCCACGCGGGCACTCTACCCGACTATCTCGGGCGGATGCGCCGGCCAGGCCTGGGCCATCTACCGGACGGGCAGGGCCGGCAGCCCCGGCGCGATCACGTCGGGGGCGAGCCCGTCGGCGGCGAGCTTTTCGACGAGCAGCGCGCACGACAGGCACGGATCGACCCGGTCGCCGACCTCGAACAGCGGGGATCGATCGGCCGCCAGCTCGATCGCCCCGGGCCCGAGGGCGCCGAGCGCGTCGCGGAGCGGTGGGCCGGCGAGCTGGCCTGGCGCGATGCCCAGCCGGCGCTCCCACACGCCGAGGTAGCCGGACAGCGCCGACGGCAAGGCGCAGGCGTCGGCGGGCACGATCGTGTCGGGCAACGCGTTGCGCGCCAGGCGGTCGATCCAGTCGATGTAGTAGGTCGAGAAGCTCGGGCGGATCGGCGCGACGACGTCGATCGCGCGCGCGTAGAGCCAGACCTCGCCGCGGGCGCGCCCGTCGAGCACGAGCACGATCGCGTGGCCACAGCCGAAGTGGCCGATCGGGATCGCGCGCTGCGCGCTGCCCCACGCGGGATGCGGGTCGCGGATCACGTGACGGGCCGCGCCGGCCGCGGGGAACACGCCGTACGCGGGGCCGGCGCCGCCGCCGGAGATCTCGCCGAGGAAGTCGCGATACTCGTCGGGCAGCGGCGCGCCCAGGGCGCGCTCGAGCGCGACGATCTCGTCGGTGGCCAGCGGGGGTGCGAGCTCGTAGCGATGCGTGGCGGCGCCGAACCGACGACACGCGCGATCGGTGGCGGCGAGCTCCGCGACGGCCTGGCGGAGCGTCGTGATCAGCTCGCTCACGCCCCGATCACCGTCACGGTCACCCGGCGTCGGTGCGGGGTCGTCCGGTGCTCCCACAGGTAGAGGCCCTGCCAGGTGCCGAGCCCGAGCTTGCTGGCCTCGATCGGGATCCCGATCGAGGTCTGCGTGAGGATCGTTCGCACGTGGGCCGGCATGTCGTCGACCCCCTCGGCGACGTGGTCGAAGCGCGGATCGCCATCGGGGACGAGGTCGCCCAGGAAGCGCTCGAGGTCGCTGCGCACCGTGGGATCGGCGTTCTCGCAGATGATCAGCGACGCGCTGGTGTGGTGGACGAAGATCGTCGCCAGGCCGTCGCCGGCCCGGCTCGCCGCCACGATGGTCGCGACGTCGTGCGTGATGTCGTACGTCCCGCGCGATCGCGTCGCGATGGTGAACTCGCCGCGATGAAACATCATCTGCTAGGGTGGCACAAATGCGCGGACTCGCCGGTCGGTCGATGCGCTATGTCGACCAGCTCGCGGATCGCTCCAAGGCGCTGCTCTCGCACGGCCTCCGCGCGCGGATGGGCGAAGGCTACACGCGCCAGGATCTGCGCGCCGACCTGCTCGCGGCGCTCGTCGTCGGCGTGGTGACGTTGCCGCTGTCGATGGCGCTCGCGATCGCGTGCGGGTTGCCGCCCCAGCACGGGCTCTACACCGCGATCGTCGCCGGCGTGATCTGTTCGTTGCTCGGCGGCACGCGCTTCCAGATCACCGGCGTGACCGCGGCGGTGTGCGTGATCCTCTTGCCGGTCGTGAAGGCGCACGGGCTCGCGGGCGCGCTCGTCGCGGGGCTGCTCGCCGGCACGATCCTCGTGCTCATGGGGCTCGCGCGGCTCGGACGCCTGGTGCAGCTCGTGCCGCATCCGGTGATCACCGGGTTCTCGATGGGCATCGCCGTCGCGATCTCGATCAACTCGCTCGGCAACCTGCTCGGGCTGCACGCGTGCACGCCGGAGCTCACGGCCTCGTCGGGGCCGCTGGCGCTGGCCGCGACCGCGTGCCTCGCGAAGTCGACGAGCACGCTCGACTATCTCGGGTCGATCTGGGACGCGCGCGGCGCGATCGAGGTGTCCGATCTCACGGTCGCCGTGGTCACGCTGGGCCTCATCATCGGGCTGCCGAACGTACTCCGGCGGGTGCCGATCGTCGCCGTCGTCATGGTCGTCGTGTCGATCGGGGTCGCGGTCGTCGCGAAGGTCGTGCCCAACTTCACGATCGCGACGGTCGGCTCGGAGTTCACCGCCACGGTGGGCGGCGAGCTGGTCCGCGGGATCCCGCCGCTGCCGCCGCTGCCGATGGTGCCGTGGCACGCGACCGCGGGCTTCGCGCTCGACTACGCGACGATCCGCGACCTGCTCCCGCCAGCGTTCGCAATCGCGATGTTCGGCGCGATCGAGTCGCTGCGCGCGGCGGTCGTCGCCGACGGCATGAGCGGGACGCGCCACGATCCCGACGCCGAGCTCGTCGCGCTCGGGATCGCCAACCTCGCCTGCCCGCTGTTCGGCGGCGTCGCGGCGACCGGCGCGCTCGCGCGGACCGCGACCAACATCCGCGCGGGCGCGCGCTCGCCGATCGCCGGGGCCGCGCAGGCCGTGTTCGTCCTCGCGTGCACGATCGGGCTCGCGCCGCTCGTGCGCTACATCCCGATCGGCGCGCTCGCCGCGCTCGTGCTCGCGATCGCGATCGAGATGGCGGAGGCGCGGCACTTCCTGCGCCTCGTGCGCGTGGCGCCGCGCCACGACGTCGTCGTGATGCTCGTGTGCTTCGGGCTCGTCGTCGGCTTCGACATGGCGATCGCGGTCACCGTCGGGGTCGTGCTCGCCGCGCTCGTCCTGATGCGCCGGATGGCCGTGCTCGCCCGGATCGAGCTCGAGCCCCCCGCGGCGCCCGCGCGCGTCGCGATCCAGGCGCCGCGCGGCGTGCGGCTCTACGACATCAGCGGGCCGCTGTTCTTCGGCGCCGCGCGCACCGCGATGGAGGCGCTGCACACCGTCGGCGATCCGGATCACACGTACGTGATCAACATGAAGCACGTGCCGACGATGGACGCGACGAGCCTGGTGGCGCTCGAGAGCGTGCTCGATCGCCTGCATCGCTCGAGCATCAAGGTGATCTTCGCGGGCGTGGTGCCCGAGGTCGCCGACATCTTCGAGCGCTCCGGCATCAAGCGGATGCCCGGGCGCATCGCCTACGCGCCGGACATCGACACCGCGCTCAGCATGGCGATCGTCCACGCCAGCCGCACGAGCCGGTTCACCAAGGCCGCCTGAGGCTCAGCGGGGCTTGGGCGTCTTCTTCGAGCGGAACGCCCGCTCGCCCTTGCCCACGATCTCGGCCTCGTAGTACGCGGCCGGCGCCACGCCCGAGGTCTTGGCGATCACGAGCTTGGCGTCGATCAGCTGCTCGAACACGTCCTTGGGCATCGCGCCGGAGATCGGGGTGCCGTTGACGAAGAACATCGGCGTCGAGTCGACGTGGAACTTCTGGAGGTCCGCGATGTCCGCGGCGATCCGTTGCTGGCACTGCTCGCTGCGCATGTCGACACCGAACTTCACGGGATCGAGCCCGATCTCCTTGGCGATCGCGAGGATGTTCGCCTCGCCGAGCTTGGCGGCGTCGCGCGTCTCGGCGTACGGCGAGAACCCCTTGGCCCAGAACGCGTCCTTGAACTTGAGGTACTTGCCCTGCTTGGCCGCGGCGCAGCTCCCGAGGTGCGCCGGCATCGCGTTGGGATGCACGACGAGGTTCTTGTAGACGACGCGCACCTCGCCGTGGTGGTCGGCGACCAGCGCGTCCATCGTCGCGGCCGCGCGGTAGCAGTACGGGCACGCGAAGTCGAACGCCTTGACGATGGTGACCGTCGCGGTCGGCGGGCCATCGACCTGCCCGGCCGCGACGTCGTCGGCGACCGGCACGCCGAACACGCCGTCGTCGGCGATCTGCCGGGCGTCCTCCTCGTCCTTCTGCCGGCGGCTCTCCGCGTACGCCGCGTTCAAGTACTCCAGCGCCTCGGCGTAGCGCGCGTTGGTCGCCTCGAGCTTGGCGAGCCGCGCCTCGACGTCGCCACCGGTGCCGGTGGGGGTCGTCGAGCCCGTCGAGGTCGTCGATCCGGAGGCACACGCGACGAGCAGGACGGCACACAGGATCGGCGTCTTCATCGCCGCTTTCTAGCGCGTCCGCGGCGTGAAGTCGTCCCGGATCCCGATGAAGTAGATCGCCGCCGCGGCGATCGCCAGCGCGACGAGGATCACGACGAGCGGGATCCAGCGGGGCATCTTGTGCTCGAGATCGGCCGCCGCGACGGCGGGATCGATCGCGTTCATCGCATCGACGAGCGGGATCTCGATGTACAGCGGCTCGATCGGCGCGCGCTCGAGCGCCGCGAGCGCGAACGCCGCCGACGGCACGCGATCGGCCGGATCCTTGATGAGCAGCTTGGCGAGCAGCGCGTCGAGCTCGACCGGCAGCTTCGGCATCAGCGACGACAGGCGCGGCGGTGGTTCGTAGATGTGCATCGCCATGACCTCGCCGCTGCCCTCGGCGAGGAACGGCGGGCGGCCGGTCAGCATCTGGAACAGGATGCAGCCGACCGAGTAGAGGTCGGCGCGCGCGTCGACCTCGGCCGTGCCGCCGCGGCACTGCTCGGGGGCCATGTACGCCGGGGTGCCGAGGATCGTCCCCCCCTTGGTCTTGAGCTTGCCCGGGTTGCCGGCCCGCTCGTCGACGAGCTTGGCGATCCCGAAGTCGAGGAGCTTGATGCGGATGCTGCCCGGGGCGCTGCGATCGCGCACGAGGTACACGTTGTCGGGCTTGAGATCGCGATGCACGACGCCGCGCACGTGCACCGCGTCGAGCGCGCCGAAGATCTGGATCGCGATCTGCGTCGCGAGCGAGGCCGACAGCTTCTCGTTGCGCGTGAGGAACGCCTGCAGGTTCTCGCCGCGGAGCAGCTCCATCGCGATGTACGTGTCGTCGCCGACGCACCCGTAGTCGAAGATCTCGACGATCCCGGGGTGGCGGATCGCGCTCGACGCCTTGGCCTCGGTGAAGAACCGATCCACGCTGATCGGATCGCGCGTGAACTGGGGGAGCAGCACCTTGATCGCGGCCGGGCTGCCGAGCATCACGTGTTGCGCGCGATAGACGATCCCCATGCCACCCTCGCCGATCTGGGCGAGGATCCTGTACTTGCCGACGACGCGACCGATCACGAAGCGGCCATCCTACCCCAAGGGCTCGACGCCGCTTGCTTGACGGTCGGAAGTGAAGGCGGCTAGCGTGCGTCGGGTGAGCAAGCCGCCGATCCGGATCCTCGTGGTCGACGACGATCCGGACATCGTCATGATGCTCGCCACCCGGCTCAACATCCGCGGTTATCAGGTGTCGACCGCGCACGACGGCAACCAGGCGCTCGAGATGATCGATCGGGAGCCGCCAGATCTCATCCTGCTCGACGTGATGATGCCCGGCAAGACCGGCTGGGACGTCATCCGCACGCTCAAGCAGGCGCCCGTGACCCAGGCCATCAAGGTCGTGATGGTGTCGGCGATCGGCGAGGTGGCGAACGAGGCCGCCGCCTGGAAGTACGGCGCCGACGGCCACATCGACAAGCCGTTCGAGTTCAGCGTCGTCGAGGCGATGATCAAGCGCCTCGTCGTCGTCCCCGCTGACTAGATCCAGGCGCGGCGCAGGAGCCAGGCCTTCACGGCCTGGGTCAACAGCAGGTAGCCCGTGACCGTCGCGAGCAGGACCGGCCAGTAGAGCAGCGGCAGCGTCGTGAACCCGAGGTAGCGACCGGCGAACGTGAACGGCAGGCCGATGCCGACCGCGATGACCAGCACGCCCATCGCCACGACGGGCAGCGAGGCGCGACTCTGGATGAACGGGATCTTGTTGGTGCGGATGACGTGGATGACGAGCGCCTGGGTGAGCAAGCTCTCGACGAACCAGCCCGTCTGGAACAGGCTCGCGCTGTGGGCGGCCGCGGCGGGCGTCGACACGTCCCAGCAGCCGAACAGGTACAGCATCACGAGGTAGGTCGTGTAGTCGAAGATCGACGAGCACGGGCCGATGAACGCGATGAACCGGGTCAGCGCCTTGATGTTCCACGGGCGCGGCCGCCGGATCTGTTCGGCGTCGACGTCGTCGGTCGGGATCGTGGTCTGGCCGAGATCGTAGAGCAGGTTGTTGGTCAGGATCTGGATCGGCAGCATCGGCAGGAACGGCACGAAGATGCTCGCGCCGAGCACGCTGAACATGTTGCCGAAGTTGCTCGACGCCCCCATGCGGACGTACTTGCTGATGTTCGCGAACACCTTGCGACCCTCGAGCACGCCCTCGTCGACGACGAGCAGCGACTTCTCGAGGAGGATCATGTCGGCCGCCTCCTTGGCGATGTCGACGGCCGTGTCGACGCTGATGCCGACGTCGGCGGCGTGGAGCGCGGGGGCGTCGTTGATGCCGTCGCCCATGAAGCCGACGACGTGCGCGCGCGCCTGCAAGGCCCGGACGATCCGCTGCTTGTGCGCCGGCGAGACCCGCGCGAACAGCGCGGTGTGCTCCGCGGCGTCGGCGAGCTGGTCGTCGGACAGCCGCTCGACGTCGGCGCCGAGGAGGACGGCGTCGACCTCGAGCCCGACGTCCTTGCAGACCTTGCGCGCGACGATCTCGTTGTCGCCGGTGATCACCTTGATCCGGACGCCGTGGGCCTGCAGCTGGCCGATCGCCGCACGACAGGTCTCCTTGGGGGGATCGAGGAACGCGACGTAGCCTTGCAGGATCAGGTCGCGCTCGTCGGCCTTGCCGTACGGCGTCAGGCCCACGGCGGCCTCGCGCGGCGCGACTTGCCGGGTGGCGAGCGCGAGGACCCGGAAGCCATCGGCGCTGAGCCGCTCGTACTCGCGCGTCAGCTCGGCGATGTGTTCGTGATCCATCGGCAGCCGCGTGCCGTCGAGCTCGAACGCGACGCACCGCGGAAAGATCGCCTCGGGCGCGCCATTGGCGATGATCAGGTGCTGCCCCTCGGGCGTGCGCACGACCACCGACATGATGCGCCGCTGGAAGTCGAACGGGATCTCGTCGACCTTGGTGACCTCCGGGATCCGCGCGTGCGCGTGCGCGTGCTCGTGCGCCAGCACGGCGCGATCGAGGACGTTCTTGAGGCCCGTCTGGAAGTGGCTGTTGGTGTACGCCAGCGCGAGCACGGCCTCGCTCTCGCGCAGGCGCACGTCGCAGTGCCGCTCGAGGATGACCTGGTCCTGCGTCAACGTGCCGGTCTTGTCCGTGCACAGCACGTCCATCGCGCCGAGGTTCTGGATCGCGTTCAGGCGCTTGACGATGACCTTCTTGCGGCTCATCGCGACGGCGCCCTTCGACAGGCACACCGTCACGATCATCGGCAGCATCTCGGGCGTCAGGCCCACGGCGACGGCCACCGCGAAGAAGAACGCCTGGCCCCAGTCGCCCTTGGTCACGCCGTTGATGACGAACACGAGCGGGACCAGCACGAACATGAAGCGCAGGAGCAGCCAGGTGAAGCTGGCGATGTCGCGGTCGAACGCCGTCTTGCCTTGATCCTCGAGCAGCGACGACGCCATGCCGCCGAGGTACGTCTCCGCGCCGGTCGCCACGACGATCGCCGACGCCGAGCCGCTCTCGACGCTCGTGCCGAGGAACGCGATCGTCGACAGCGCGATCGGGGAGGCGGTCGCGTCGGTGCTCCCGGTCGCGTGCTTCTCGACCGGAA
>JAPLLF010000876.1 GCA_026387715.1 Pseudomonadota bacterium | reverse complement strand
CGGGGTTCTTCAGGGCCTGGGCCTCGTCGAGCACGAGCGTCCCGAACTTCGTCGCCGCGAGCAGCGCCGCGTCGCGCACCAGCAGGCCGTAGCTGACGATCACGACGTCCTGCTTCTTGAGCCGGGCGAGCCGGCCGGCGCGATCGGCCTCGCGCGCGTACACGATCGGCCGCAGCGACGGCGCGAACCGCTCGAGCTCGGCGACCCAGTTGAGCGACACCGAGGTCGGCGCGAGCACGAGGATCGGCCCGAGCTTGCTGCGATCGAGCAGCACCGCGATCGCCTGCACGGTCTTGCCGAGCCCCATGTCGTCGGCGAGCACCGCGCCCGCGCCCCACGCCCCGAGCCGCGACAGCCACGCGTGCCCCTCGACCTGGTAGTCGCGCAGCGTCGCCTTGAGCGTCGCCGGGATCTTCGGCTTCATCGCGAGCGACGCGGCCAGGCGCGCGGCGAGCTCCTCCCACGCGGGCGCGGCGGTGACCGTCGCGCCCGCGGCCGCGAGCGCCTCGATCGCGGGCACCGCGCCCGGCGACAGCTCGACGTGCTTGCCGAGGAACGCGCGATCGGACACCGCGAGCAGCCGGTCGCGCAGCGTGTCCGACAGCTCGACCCAGCGCTCGTCGTCGACGCGCACGAATCGTTGCTGGCGACGCGCGGCGTCGAGCAGCACCGCGAGCTCGAGCCGGCCGGTCTCGAGCTTGAGCTCGCCGACGACGCCGAACCAGTCGCGCTTGCGCTCGATCTGCACCCGCAGCTGATCGGCGGAGACCGTCGAGACCACGACCGGCTTGGCGTCGAGCCACTCGGCCTCGAGCCCCGGCGGCGGCGTCTGGATCGCCGCGACCAGCGCGAGCGCGGCGTCGGTGTCGGCGATCCGGAAGCAACCGGGCGGGCCCTCCTCCGCCTGCGCGAGCGGCAG
Organism: Pseudomonadota bacterium; assembly: GCA_026387715.1. Taxonomy (GTDB): domain Bacteria; phylum Myxococcota_A; class Polyangia; order Haliangiales; family Haliangiaceae; genus JABFXX01. Next base: position 1,179 of record JAPLLF010000876.1, on the reverse strand, counting down.
CCGCGCGAGCAGCGATCGCGCGCGCTCGATCTCCGTGGCCAGCTCGCGGCGGACGTACGCGCGCTCCGCCCCGACCCCGGTCGCGAGCAGCACGTCGCGCGGGCCGGTGCCCGGCGGGAACAGCGGCGCGCCGGGCCCCGGGCGCACGAACAGCTCGACCTCGAGCCCGGTCCGCCGACCGTTGGGCCGGGTGTCGAACTCCGACAGCCGCATGCGCAACACCGTGACGAGGTCGGGCGCGAGCTCCCTGCCCTTGAACGCGCGCGGCACGGTGATCGGCAGCCGCGACTCGATCTTCGCGAGCCGCTCGATCAGCACCGCGTGGCTCTCGGGCGGGAACGCATCGCCGTGGGTCTCGAGCACCGTCCACAGCCTGCGCGCGTCGTCGTTCGCGTCGATCAGCACCAGCCGCTGGCGATCCGGATCGGGCATCACGATCGGCTCGCCGGGGCCGAACAGCTTGAGCAGCGGCTCGAGCAGCCGCGGGCTGAGCCGCTCGCCGTCGAGCGACGGCTCGATCCGGATCGCGTCGCCGGCGGCCAGCGCGGTGAACCCGAGCGGGATCCGGGTCACCACGACCGGCGTCTCGCTGCCCTCGAGGACGACGCGCGGATGGGCCACGAGCGCGCCGAATGCCCGGATCGGGTACGTGCCCGCAGCGCGCGCCCCCGGGACCCACGCCGCGAGGTGCTCGGCGATGACGCGATCGTCCTCGCCGAGCTCGTCGCGATACTCCTCGAGCAGGCGCGCCGGCGCGAGGCGCGCGCCCGCCGTCATTCCGCCGCGCTTGGTCTGCTTCTTGACGACCGGCGTGAGGACGAGGTGCCCGAGCTCGTGCTCGACGCGCCACCACACCTCGACGACCCGTGGGCGCGTGATCGCGGTCTCGAAGCGATCGAGCTCCTCGAGCGCGCGCGCCCAGCCCGGCCGCATCAGCTCCTCGGCGATCGGCCGCAGCTCCGCCGCGAACGCGGGATCCTCGAGGCGATCCATCGTGGCGTCGATCAGCGCGAGCACGTGGGTGCACGTGCCCTGGCCGTGGCGATCGCCGGGACGGCACGTGCACTGGAAGCGCGCGTCGCCGGCGAGCATCTTCATGCGGGTCGCGATGACGAGGTGTCCGTATCCCCCGAAGCCGCCGCGGATCAGGCGCTCGGGCTCCTTCCACACGATCGCGGC
>JAPLLF010000315.1 GCA_026387715.1 Pseudomonadota bacterium | reverse complement strand
ATGCAGCTCCTCTACCAGCGCCGCTTCTACACCGCGAACCTCCTGCTCGGGCCGCGCTGGATGCTGATCATCCCCGCGTTGATCGCGGGCTTCTACGGGCTCTATCTCGCCAAGGTCGCGCGGCCCGCGCTCGCGCGCGTTGCGCTCGCGGCGTCGCTCGGCGCGTTCGTGTTCGTCGCCTACGCGTGGAGCGAGCTGCACCAGCTCGGGCTCGCCGACGCCGGCTGGCGCGCGTTCTACGGCGCCGGTCAGCGCGTCTACTTCGAGGGCGCGTTGCCGGTCCGCGTCGCGATGTGGCTCGCCGGGGCGGTCGTGATGTTCGCGACCGTCGCGAGCTGGTCCGCGCCGGAGCTGATCGCGCGCGTGCGCCTCGCGAAGCTCGCGCTCGTGGGCCTCGCGCTGGCGGCGACCTGCGCGAGCGTGCTCGGCGCGTGGGCGACCCATGCCGTCGTCGCGCATGGGTGGCTCTACATCCTGATCGCGGCGACCGTGGTCGCGGCCGTCGGGTTCGCGCGCGTGGTCGTGCGGCCTGCGGGTCGTGGGCTCGTCGTGGCCACCGGGGCGGTCAGCGCCGCGCTGCTCGCGGCGGCCGTGGTGCGCGAGGCCCCGCGGCTCGCGCTGATCGAACCTCCGCGGGTCGAGTCCGGCGGGTTCCCGATCTTCGCGCTCACGCTGGTGATCGGATGCGCGGCGATCGCGTGGATCGTGCGCACCGTCCGCAGCTGATCAAACAGTGCTAGATGTCGCCGGTGATCGCGAGGCCGGGGTAGATCACGACGCCGCCGATGTCGAAGTCGCGGGTGGCGTCGAGGATCGCGAGGTGGGCCGTCGAGGACAGCTTCACGATGGTGAGCTCGAGCGCCACGAAGACGCGCGCGAAGCCGATGGCGAACCCGACCTGACCGCCGACGAACGCGCTCTTGCCGTCGATCGAGGCGAGGGTCGTCGCGTCCGGGCTGCCGCCGATCGCGGGCTGGGTGAACGTGAGCGAGCTGCCGTAGGTGTCGAACACGAGGCGAGGGCCCGCCCACCATCGATAGATCCTCGTGTGCTGGCCGACGACGATCGGGAGGTCGAAGCTGTAGCGGGTGAAGTCGTCGAGCTCGAGGATGCCGAGCACGTCGCTGACCGGGAACTCGTACGCGAACCGCGAGGCGCCGATCCCGACGGTGAGATCGACGCCGCTGTCCTCCTGGCGGAGCAGCTGATGGCGCATGCCGACGCGCCAGCCGCCGCTCTGGAACCGCAGGCCGAGCTCCCATCCTGCCGCGGGGACGTACGTGGCCCCGAGGTGGGTCACGGGCGCCGGTGGGGCGAGCGCGAGCGTCGCGCCGGCCTCGATCACGGTGTCGCGCTCGTCGTCGGTCAGCGCGCGATCGCTGGCCGCGTTCGCGAGCGCCTGGCCGGCGTCGACGACCTTGCCGATCGTGCCGGTGGGCACCGACACGTCGACGCCGAGCTCGATCCCGACGTGCCCCTTGGGCGCGACGTGCGCGGGCTGAAAACTCGACAGTGCCGGGGCGCACGCGGCGAGCGCGAGCGCGAGGACGACGAGGCGTGACATCCACGCATCATCGCCCAGATCAGCGCCCGAGGTGGACGCTCATGCGGAGGCCGATCGGCAGCTTCACGCCCGGATCCTCGGCGAACGTCGCGATCACCTCGAGCACGCGGGTGTCGATGCGCGCGCGGGGATCGTCGTCGCGGACCGCGCGACGCCCGAGCTCGTTGGTGATCCGCGTGATCCGGATCGGGAAGTGGCGGTCGCCGAACGCGTCGGCGGTCGCGTACGCGAGCTGGCCGACCGCGACCACGGCGACGTCGGCCTCGTCGAGCTCCGCGCGGACCTCGAGGTGGCGCACGTCGGCGAGCGTCACGATCGTCGGCGGTGGCACCAGCGTCACGAGCTGGCCGATCTCGGCGGTGCGCCGCAGGACGAGGCCATCGGCGGGTGCGCGCAACGTCAGCTGATCGAGCGCGACCTTGGCCGCGTCGAGCTCGGCGCGCGCGGCGGCGAGGATCGCGGCGGCCTCGTCGAGTTGCTCGACCCGCGTGCCGTGGGCGACCGCCTGGTATCGCGCGGCGGCGGCCGCCGCCCGGGCCCGGGCCACGCCGGCGATCGCCTCGTCGGCGTCGACGATGGAGCTCGCCAGCACGCCGGTCTCCCCGAGGTGCGCGCTGCGGACGTGCTCGCGCGCGCGATGCACGGCCTCGACCTCGGCGGCCGTCGCCTCGGCGCGTGCGGCGGCGAGGTCCTCGCCGCGCGGGCCGCGTCGGGCCATGGCGAGCCGGGCCGCGGCCTGCGCGACGTTGGCCTCCGCGGCGGCGACCCGTGCGGTCGCGAGGCGAGCGTCGAGCGTCGCGATCACGTCCCCGGCCTTCACGGCGGTGCCCTCGTCGACGACGATCGAGGCGATGCGTCCTTGCGCCTCGAACGCGAGCGCCACGACGTCGCGCTCGGGTTCGACGTGCGCGGGCGCGACGATCACCCGGTCGGCCGGTTGCGTACGCTGCTCCGCGGCGGCGGGCTGGGTGCGGCTCGCCCACAGGCCGAGGCCGGCGAGCGGGAGGAGCGAGAGGGGAAGGTACTTGAGCTTGGTCACGACGCGTGCCTTTCGCTTGCAGAGGTGATCGACGAGATCAGGCCGTCCTCGACGCGCACGACGCGATCGGCGAACCGCTCGAGCCGTGGATCGTGGGTGACGACGACGACCGCGCGACCCTGGTCGGTCGCGAGCGCGCGGAGGAGCTCCATCACGCCGAGCGCGGTCTTGGTGTCGAGCGCCGCGGTCGGTTCGTCGCCGACGATGATCGGCGGATCGCCGCCGAGCGCGCGGGCGATCGCGACGCGCTGCTTCTGGCCGCCGGAGAGATCGGCGGGCAGGTGGTGCAGGCGCGGGCCGAGGTCGACGAGCTCGAGCAGGCGCGTCGCCTCGGCGCGCGCCGCGCGGCCGGTCTTGCTGCCCTTCATCGTGAGCGCGATCTCGACGTTCTCGAGCGCGGTCAGCGCGGGGAACAGGTTGAAGCCCTGGAACACGAAGCCGAAGTGCCTGGCGCGCAGCGCCGGCAGCGCGCGCTCGCCGAGCCCGGCGACGTTCTTGCCGTCGAGCCACACCTCGCCCGCGGTGGGCCGGAGCAGGAGCCCGAGGATCGAGATCAGCGTCGTCTTGCCCGAGCCCGACGGCCCCTCGATGAGGATCACCTCGCCGGCGCGGACGTCGACCGTGGCGTCGCGCAGCGCGGCGATGGCGGTCTCGCCGGTGCCGTACGTCTTGCCGATGCCGACGAGGCGGGCGAGCGGGGTGCCCTTCGGGGTGGGTGAGATCGAGCCGAGCTCCGAGACAGCGATGGCGACCATGACGATTCCTTGTTCTCCCTAACCCTTGAACACCGACGCGGGGTCGAGGCGGAGGACCTTGACGATCGAGAGCAGCGCGGCGAACGAACACATCACGGCGGTGATGATCGCGGTGGCGACGTACAGGCCGGGCGACAGCGCGACGGTGAGGTTGGCGCCCTTCATCGCGCCGCGCATCACCATCGCGAGGCCGCTGCCGATCACGAAGCCGAGCAGCGCGGAGATCATCGCCTGCGACAGGATCACGCGGACGACGGCGCTGTTGCGTGCGCCCATCGCCTTGAGGGTGCCGTACTCGCGGATGTACTGGAGCGTGCCGCTGTAGAGGATCTGTCCGACCACGACGAAGCCGACGATCACGCCGAGCACGGCCGTCGTGAAGAACCCGGCGCCGACCCCGGTGCGGCTCGACCAGTAGGTGCGCGTGCGCGCGGACATCGCGGAGGTCGTGTACGCCGCGAGGTGGGGCAGGGCGTTGATGCGCGCGGCGACGGCCCGGGCGTCGGCGCCGGGGGCGACCTTCACGAGCACGTAGGTGACCGCGTCGGTGCCGAGCAGCGGCATGAAGCTCCGCGCGGTCTTGAGGTCGGCGAACACGATCGGCGAGGTCGTGAACGAGCGCACGCCGGTCGTCATCGCGACGACCTCCGCGCGGACACCGTTCACCTCGGTCGTGTGCCCGACGTGGTCGATCTTGAGCTTGGCGTACTCGGACCGATCGATGACGATCGCGCCGGGCTCGCCGATCCGGCTCAGGTCGCCGGCGATGACGTTCCACGGCGCCATCAGCGGTCCCGCGGCGCGCGGTGTCTCGACGCCGACGATCTGCACCCCGAGGTCACTGCCGTCGGCGATCTTGAACTGCGCGAAGTTCATCAGCACGCGCTCGGCGTGCGCGACGCCCGGGACCGACGCGACCCGGTAGAACGCGCGATCGTCGAACGGCGTCGCGAACTCGAACGACTCGTTGCCCTTCTTGCCGACCCAGAGATCGGCGGTGCTCGCGTCGATGATCGACGACGCGGTGTTCATGAAGCCGAAGTACAGGCCGACCTGGACGAGGACCAGCATCACCGAGACCGAGACCCCGGCGATGGCGACGACGAAGCGCAGCTTGTCGTGCAGCAGGAGCTTCCGCGCCAGGTTCCACATGCACCTGGCTAGAGCAGGTTGCGTGCCGCCGGCGCGCTCCAAGAAGTTCGCTGAGTTACGTCCGCGGACCGCGAGCCAGACGGTAACGATCCGTTACGTCCGATCGAATCGTGCGGTCAGACGGCGGGAACGTCGGGCGTCGGCTCGGGCGTCGGCTCGGTCGTCGGCTCGGTCGTCGGCTCGGGCGTCGGCTCGGTCGCGGCGGTCGGCTTCGGCGGGGGTGGCCGCGCATCGAGGACCGCGGCGAGCGCGGCCCACGACTCGACGGCGGGCACCAGGTCGTGGCGCGCGGACAGCGCCGGCCAGTCGACCGCGACCTTGCGGTCGGCGCGCGCGTACGGGATCGCGTCGACGATCGCGCGCCACGACGCGTACCGACCGCGCCGAGCGCCCGACGGGCACGCGTCGGCCTCGATCAGCTCGCGGGCATGACCCGCGATCACGAGGTGCTTGCCCTTCGCCGATAGCTGCCCGGTGCCGTCGTCGACGGCGGCGGCGCGGGGCGCGGTGGACGCGTCGGCGCTGACCTCGGCCGGGGCCGAGAGCTTGGCGGCGAGCTCGGCCCACGACGTGACGCCGAGCTCCTTCCACACCACGTAGGTCTTGCGGTCGTTGCCCGTGCGGATCGGCAGCGCGGTGGCGATCGCCTTCCACGCGTCGACGCCCCACCGCAGCTGATCGGGCGGACATGGCTCGGCGAGCGGCAGGAACCGCAGCTCGCCGCAACGGACGTAGGTGCCATCCTTGCCCATCGTGCCCTT
>JAPLLF010000354.1 GCA_026387715.1 Pseudomonadota bacterium | reverse complement strand
TCAGTTCCGTTGTTCGCACCTGCCGCAAACAGGGTCGCCACGTCTTCGAATATCTCGTTCAGGCCGTCAACGCGAGGCTACGCAATCGCAGGCCGCCGTCGCTGCTCGTTGCTGGGTAGTGCGCCCGGTGAACGCGTACGTCGAGCACAAGCGGATCTGGGCGGGTATAGTCGCCAGATCCACCACACGAGCTTCGTACAGAGCTAGGAAGATTCGGCCGGATTCTCCAATACGGCGTCTACCGCGCGAAGTGCCGTTGCGGCGAGTTGACGAGCACCGATCCAGCGCTCATCAGCCAGTAGGTCTTCAATGGATTGATCGAAGTCAATTGAGTCGATGTGCAGACTTAGTCCCTTCAAGATGAGATCCGCTTCCGGAGAGAACACCGGGCCAGCGTCCAAGAGATCTCCCAAACCTGAATCGTCAAATAGCTGATTCACGATCTCCGTTGGAGACGGCTGTTTAGGCTCAGAATCTCCCCATAGGCGATTTTGTAGCGCCGCATCGCTAAGATCCCGAAGGCAATCAACAACCATGCGCTGCCAGGACTCCATCTCGACTTCCTTCATTTTAACTTAAAGTCCTTTAATGGGATATGCGCGTCCGGTGTGTACTTGGAAACAACCTTTCCGTCCACATCGAGAGACTGCCCATTATTAAGATGTCTCACATATGGAACCTGTGAGTTCGGGAACGCGCTTTCGGGATCGCCCGGCATTACCCTAACCGAGTTATGTGGGTTTTTAGGATCGACAAAACGTGTACCACCACCCGTCTTTGACGGCTTCTCGATCCAGTTCGCAGGCACGCCGGCCGGTCGACTAGCCTTTGCGCTCTCGGCAACCTCCACGGCCGTGCCCTTGACCGGACCCTCTGGCCCACCACCACGAAAACCAAGCTTGCTTTCGATGACCTTGATAGTTAATTGAACAATTGCAGAGACAACATCCTTCGCATCGATTCCCGACGAGGCGGTGTCGTCTGCCTGATCTGATCCGAGGTTAATCGCCGCCCCCACGGCCAGGCCCGCGACAGAGGTAGGAATCGAAACGTACGCGACGGCAACGACGGCAACTGCCATGCCAACGGCCGCGACTATTGGATGGTTATCCCGAAATGACCCTGTTTCTCGCGGACTGTTGTTGCGCCAGTATCCTTGGCTGCGCAGCCACGCTCCCTCGGGATCCTTGCCGTCGGGGTCCAGATATCGCAGCGGATTGTTGAGGCTCATCGTGTAGAGCGACGACCTCCGCGGGCTCGCCCACGCGGCCTCGGGCGTGAACCGATACAGCGGATCGCCCTGCGTCCAGGTCATCGACGAGCGGTCGTAGTACCTGGCGCCGTAGTACGCGAGGCCGCTGAGGTCGTCGGTGTACTTGTCGTTCATGCGGCGCGGGTGGCCGGCGAGCCCGGTGGTCCCGCCGACGTCGGTGGCCTCGATCGTCGAGCCGAACGGGGTGTGGACCAGGCCGACGCGGACGCCGCCGCTGCCGTCGACGGCGGCCAGCAGGTTGTCGGCCAGGCCGTGGGCCTGGAACTCGACGGTGTAGTCGGTGTTGTTCGGGCCGGTCCGCGCCACGCGGGCGACGGGCGTGCCGAGCGCGAGGTGCGAGTAGGCAA
>JAPLLF010001147.1 GCA_026387715.1 Pseudomonadota bacterium | reverse complement strand
CTTGCCGGTGCCGGTCTCACCGACGAGGAGCAGCGGGTCCTTCGACCGGCTCGCGACGTGCTCGAGCTCCTCGATCATCGTGTTGAACGTCGCGTTCTTCGTCGCGATGCCGGCCTTGAGCAGCGACGCGCCGCTCGCCTGGCGGGCGCGAAACCGCGCGGCCAGCCGATCGAACTTCTCGAGCTGCAGGTCGATCACGTCGATCGAGCCGACGACGTCCTTGGGATCCCGCGGATCGCGCGTGCGCGTCGGCGACGACTGCAGCAGGACGCCGGGGATCGCGCGCGTCTCGCACAGCAGGAACCAGCAGATCTGCACGACGTGCGTTCCGGTGGTGATGTGCAGGTAGTAGTCCTCCGTCGCCTTCCACGGATAGCTGTCGGCGAAGTCGTCGAGCACCGCGTAGACGTCGGTGAAGTCCCACGGGTTGGCGATCGCCAGCGTGTGATGCCGCACCTCGGTCGCGGGGGACATCCGGATGATGTCGGCGGCCACCTGATCGACGAGCGGCTGCATCGACGCCTGCCCGAGCAGCTCGTAGCGATCGATCTTGAAGGTCTCCTGCATGCAGATCGCGACCGACGGTCGCCAGCGCTGCCAGCGCTTCTCGTTGTGCCCACCATCGAGCGTCGAGCCCACCAGGCCGATCACGACCGTCTTTCGCGACATGCGCTCGCAGGATACATCCGTATCGCTGAAGATAAGAGGAGATATCGTAACCTGCTGAAATCGCGTTCGACAAGGTCGGCATCAGGGCTGCACAAGCCTGGCTCACCATGACGAACACGAACTACCAGATCCTCAACACCGACCACGTTCCCATCAAGGCCTGGACCAACGGCGTGCCGTTCGAGACCGAGGCCGAGGCCCAGCTTCGCCGGGTCGCCGCGCTGCCGTTCGTCCACAAGTGGATCGCGGTCATGCCGGACGTCCACGCGGGCATCGGCGCGACCGTCGGCTCGGTGATCGCGTGCAAGAAGGCCGTGATCCCGGCGGCGGTCGGCGTGGATATCGGCTGCGGCATGATGGCCGTCAAGACGTCGCTGCGCGCGGAGCAGCTGCCGGATGATCTGCGTGCCCTGCGCACGGCGATCGAGGCGGCCGTGCCGCACGGCCGCACGAACAACGGCGCGGCCAACGATCGCGGCGCGCACGGCGAGCCGCCGGTGCGCACCGTCGCGGCCTGGGCCGAGCTGTCGGCGGGCTACGACGCGATCCACGCCAAGCACCAGAGCGTCGGCTCGGCGATGCGCGTGAACCAGCTCGGGACGCTCGGGACCGGGAACCACTTCATCGAGATCTGCCTCGACGAGGCGGGGTGCGTGTGGGTGATGCTGCACTCGGGTTCGCGCGGGATCGGGAACAAGATCGGCTCGTACTTCATCGAGCGCGCGAAGCTCGAGATGCGTCGGTGGTTCGTGAACCTGCCGGATGCCGACCTCGCGTACCTGCCGGAAGGGAGCGAGATGTTCGACGACTACATCCACGCCGTCGAGTGGGCGCAGGCGTACGCGCGGGCGAACCGCGAGCTGATGATGCACGCGACGATCGAGGCCCTGCGCGCGGCGCAGGTCCTGCCGGCGTTCACCGCGCACCTCGAGGCGGTGAACTGTCACCACAACTACATCTCGCGCGAGCGTCACTACGACGAGAACGTGATCGTGACCCGCAAGGGCGCGGTGCGCGCTCGCGAGGGTGAGCTCGGCATCATCCCGGGCTCGATGGGCGCCAAGTCGTTCATCGTGCGCGGGAAGGGGAACGCCGAGTCGTTCACGAGCTGTAGTCACGGGGCGGGGCGCGCGATGAGCCGCACCAAGGCCAAGAAGCTGTTCACGCTCGACGATCACGCGGCGGCCACGGCGGGCGTGGAGTGCCGCAAGGACGCCGACGTGATCGACGAGACGCCGGCTGCCTACAAGTCGATCGACGCGGTGATGGCGGCGCAGGCCGACCTCGTCGACGTCGTCTACACGCTGAAGCAGGTCGTCTGCGTCAAGGGGTAGTGAGTTTTCATGTCGAAGCAGATCGAACGGGACCGAGAACGAGAAAGAGGAGTGAGCACCATGAGCGAGATCCAGAAGCGAGACCTCGTACTGCCCCCGGGCAGCTACGCGTACATGCAGGACGTCACCAAGGGTGTCGTCAAGACCTACAGCGGCCCGACGGTGATCAACCCGACGGCGCAGGAGCGCGCGGTCACCTACGACGCGAGCTCGACCACCACCCCGTTCAAGAGCGTGACCGCGCTCGAGGACGCGATGCGGATCTCGCCGATCGCGGCGGAGGGTTACTACATCATCCTCCGCAACCCGGCGAAGGCGAACAAGCACCCCGACGAGGGCAGCGCGCAGCCGTCGGCCGAGCTCGAGATCGGTCGCACGATCATCGTGCCGGGACCGGCGACGTTCGCGCTGTGGCCGGGGCAGGGGGCCGAGGTCGTCGAAGGCCACCACCTGCGATCGAACCAGTACCTGCTCGTCCGCGTCTACAACGAGGACGAGGCGCGCAAGAACTGGAGCAAGGCGGTCGTCAAGCCGGCCGAGGGCGGCGAGATCCAGCCGGTGGTGGCGACGGCGCCGCCGGATCTCACCGTCGGCAAGCAGCTGATCATCCGCGGCACGGAGGTGTCGTTCTACATCCCGCCGACCGGCATCGAGGTCGTGCGCGAGGGCGGCGCGGATCACTTCGCGCGCGAGGCGCTCACGCTCGAGCGCCTCGAGTACGCGATCCTCGTCGACGAGAACGGCAAGT
>JAPLLF010000528.1 GCA_026387715.1 Pseudomonadota bacterium | reverse complement strand
GATCCACGCGACCCTCGAGGTCGCCGAGCAGGGTCGCTACGAGCTGTCCGGCACCAAGACGTGGGCCTCGATCGGCCCCGACGCTGCACCACCGGCGGAGCTGCTGGTCGTCGCGACGCTCGGGCCGGATCACGCGGGGCGACCGCAGCTGCGTGTCGCGCGGATCGACGCCGCGGCGACCGGCGTGGCGATCACGCGCACCGCGGCGCCGTTCGTGCCCGAGATCCCGCACGCGACCGTCACGTTCACGCGCGTCGACGTCCACCACAGCTACGTGTTGCCCGGCGACGGCTATGTCGACTACCTCAAGCCGTTCCGCACGATCGAGGACATCCAGGTCCACGGCGCGATCCTCGGCTACCTCGTCGGCGTCGCGCGCCGCCACGCGTTCGTCCCCGAGCTCGTCGAGACGCTCCTCGCGCTGGCGGACGCCGGGCGCGCGCTCGCGGTCGCGCCGCCGCGGGCCGCCGAGACCCACCGCGCGCTGGCCGGGACGCTCGCGCTGGTCGCGACCGCCGTCGCGGACGTCGAGCGCGCGTGGGCCGCGGCCCCCGACGACGAATGGATCCGCTGGCAGCGCGATCGGCCGCTGCTCGCGGTCGCCGGCAAGGCGCGGCTCGCCCGGCGCGATCGCGCGCGGCAGATCGAGGGCTCCTCCTGACCTCGCTTGGACGATGTTCGAACGTTGTTTGGACATCGTTCGAGTCGATGCCGATCAGCACAGATCGGAGACGCGCGGACAGAGCAGCTCCTCGCGCATCGCCTCGAGCTCGACCCAGCTCCACCGGAACGAGCGCCCGACGATCTTGAGCGGGCCACGGTCGCGCACGTGGACCACCAGCCACATCCCCGCCTCGTCCTGCTCGACCTCGGCGTCGGTCACCTGCTCCATCCCGAACGTCGTGACCGCAGACCGCGCCCGACCCTGCCCCCGCGTCACGCGCCAGTACGTCGACCGCCGCTGGATCTCCACCCACGCGCGCGCCCGCCGCTCGAGCGCGACCGTCGTCGCCACCCCACCGAGCGCGCCGAGCGCGACCGGGATCCACCGCACGATCGCGAGGTCCCGCAGCACGAGGCCGAGCCCCACGCCCACCGCGAACACGAGCATCCCGAGCGCCAGGCTCCACTCGTTGTCGACGAGGTGCGTGCGAAACCGGACCCGCAAGATGTTGGGCGTCTCCGGCACCACGAAGCGCCGGAGCGCCGGGTGCCACTGATAGCGTGCTTCCCGCATGCGTGGTCGCGTCGACCGCCGTGCGCCCGGGTTGCGAACAAAAATCGACCGACGCGGCCGCAACCGCGAGGTGGCGTGGCCGATGCCCGCGACATGTCCGGCCCCGAAGCCAAGCAAGCCACCCCCAAGCCGTCGCCCCCCACACCCACCACGCCCACGCCCGACGACGTCGAACAGGCCTTCCACGGTCCCGCCGGCGACCACCGCAAGCTCGTCGACACCCGCTGGCAGCTCGACTACCTCCAGAGCCTCGACGGCACCCGGGAGGGCAAGGTCGGGCCGCGGTCGGCCAGCAGCGCGCTGTTCGTCGACAACCTTCGCATCGTGCCGCGGGATCCCACCGGCGGTGACACCTCGGCGTACGAGCGATCGATCCAGGGCGTCGCGCTCGCCCTGTCCGGCGCCGCCCACCTCGGATCGTACCCACTCCCGCAGGGCCTCGGAGGCACCGGGTCCGCGAGCGTGGCCTACGGCACGCGCCCGAACTTCGCCTTCACGATCACCACGCGCGACGCCGAGGTCGCTGGCGTCGCCAAGGCCCAGCACGCACAGCTCGTCGATCGCCTGACCCGCGGCCTGGACGACTTCGTCGAGCCTGGCGAAGCGCAGCGCGTGCTCGACCAGCTCCTGCAGCAGCAGTTCCCGGGCAAGGCCGTCACCGGGACGATCGTCTCCTCCAGGCCGCCGACGAAGACCCAGGTGACGACCTCCCTCGACTACGCGCCGCTCAAAGGTCCGCGCCTGTTCGAACTCGGCCTCGAGATCCCGACGACCACGGACAAGGAGACGCGCACGGACACCGTGACCCGGAGCGACGAGCGGGTCACGGGCAGCGAGGACACCACGACCGAAGGCCACCAGTCGGACACGACCTCCACCGCCGAGATCACAAAGAAGCACGTCGCCACGATGCAGTCGATCATCAAGAGCGGCTTCAAGGATCTCTACCAGCAGGTGCGCAAGACCGGCATCTCTACGAAGGGCACCCTGTCCGACACGGTCGCCAAAGACTCCGCGGAGACCAGGAACCTGGGCCTCAACGCCGAGGTGAAGGGGAACGCCACCGTCGATCTCAGCCACCTGCCCTTTGTCGGGACGATCGTCGGCAAGGTCCTGACCGGCGGCCTCAACTTCGCCCTGCATCCGAATTTGTCCATCAGCACCGGATTGACCACGAAGAACGTCGACGGAATGACGCTTGAATTCAATGTGGATCGGGACCTGACCAAGCTGAACGAAATCACCTCGGCGCTCGACTCCAGTTTCGACAACATCATCAGCAACCAGTGGGAGACCAAGATCACTTCCGCAGTTCAGCTCACCACCTCCGGATCGAATGCGAAGAAGTCGAACAATGGCGACAAGTCCGGCGGCTCCTCCACATCGACGGTGACTCGCGGCACGGTGGTCACACTCCAGAATGGCCCGCTCCGCCTGGTGGAGAAGCCCCGATGAGGAGGAATCCCAGCAGCGTTCTGTGGCTGGCGCTCCTCCTCACCGGCTGCGTCCAAGACCACTCGGCGCGTTCGAACACGCCTTCGAAGGCACCGAGCGTGCCAGCCGCGCCGAGCCTCCCCGACCCGGCCACGGTCCGGGTGACCCATCTCTCGATCGACTCCCGGACGCCGCTCGTCGAACGCGAAGCCAAGCTGGTCGCCGGGTACTACAACGGCACACGAGCCAAGGAACCTAGATTCCTGGTCAAGGAGCAGAACGGCAACCTCTTCATCTCGACGCTCGGGCTCCTGGACCTGGAGAACAAGTCGACCTCGTACTTTGACCCCGCGCGCATCGAGAAGACGGTCGACCAGTGGCTGTTGAGAGGAAACTGGCACCCCATGGTCCCAGCCACCCGGATCGAGTGGAAACCTGCGAAGCAGGAAATCCCCGAGCGAGAGGCATGGGCCCTGGCCGACCTCAACATCATCGCACGTGTCAACCGCACGTCTCCATCGCACGTCGGGTTCACGCGCGCGTCGGACGGTGCCTACCTCGGAAGCTCCCCTCCCCTGATCATCGGCGACGTTCCCGGTCGTACGATCCACGATGAGACGTCCGTCGTCGAGGTCGACAACCTTGCCTACGACCCGGTCTCTCACCTGGTCTGGGTCGCCTACCGGGTCGTGGGCGACTACTACAGCGACGAGGAGAGAGTGAAGGTCTTCTACATGTCCGATGCGACGGCCTTCCCCCGTCTCGAAACGCGCGACCCCGAACCGCCCTGAAACGAGGACGCAACCGCGCGCGGAGCGGTCGACAGCCACGGGATGACCCATCCATCTCGCGTCCTCGAAGCTCGCACCCTGTGGGCCCATGCACTCCTGGCCTGCGAGCTCGCGCGCGGCCGCGAGCGCGGCTACTTCAGCGGGACGTCCAGCGCGGAGCCGGTCGATCCGGATGCGCTGCGCGCCCGGATCACCACCGAACTGGACCTCACCGGCACGCCGATGGCGATGCTGGCGGCGCGGTTCGAGCTCGACGCCGTCGAGGAGGACACGCTCTGGTTGACCGCGTGCTGCGAGAGCGAGCCCACCCTGGCGCGGTTCGTCGAGGTGATCGCGAGCACCGGGATGCAGCAGCTGAGCGTCCAGCACGTCCAGCGGCTCGTGGGCTGCTCGTCGAGCTCCATCGACCGCCTCGCCGGGCTCGGGCTGCTCGTGATCGAGACCGACGATCGGCTCCCCCTCCACCGCCGCAAGATCCGCATCGCCGATCGCGTGCTGCAGCTGCTCCACGGCGAGGTGGGCGAGGATCCGCGCCTCGCGGGGATCGCGACGTTCGTGGCGGCGACCGCGACCGAGGCCCCGCCGAACCTGCGCGCGGCGCTGGCGCGCGGCGACGAGGTCCTCGCGCTCGGGATTGGCCCGGAGGGCGGCGACCGCGAGCTCGTGCTGGCGGCGGCGTCGAACGAGCGGGTCCTGGCCGTGCAGTGTGCGCGCCTCGCGACCGACGTCGAGCAGCGCCGCCACGAGCTCCGCGCGATCGTCCGCGAGGCGCGACATGCCGGCGCGCACCTCCTGTTCGCCGGCGCCGACCTGCTGCTCGACGACGAGCTGTTCGCGCGCGTGGTGCTCGCCAACATCCGCGGCCCGATCCTGGCGACCGCCCGGGCGCCCAGCATCCGGTCGATCGCCGATCGGCCGCTGATCGTGCACGTGCTCCCGCCGGCCGATCTCGAGGCGCGACGACGCATGTGGCGCACCGAGCTCGTCGTCGCGCCGCAGGAGGTCATCGAGGCGTGCGCCGATCGCTACCGGATTCCCACGACCCTCCTGTCGGAGATCGCACGCAGCGCCGCCGTCGAGGGCACCGCCCTCACCAGCGTCGAGGCCGTGCAGCGCCTGCTCCGCGATCGCCTCGATCGTCGCCTCGCGGGCTTCGCCAAGCGCGTCGAGTGGAAGCAGACGTGGGGTGACCTCGTGTTGCCCGAGGATCAGCTCGACCACCTGCGCGAGCTCGTCGCGCGCGTGCGTCATCGTCGACGCGTGCTCGACACCTGGGGGTTCGGCGCCAAGGTCGGCAAGGGCACGGGGACGACCGCCCTGTTCTCCGGGCCACCGGGCACCGGCAAGACGATGATCGCGGGCCTGCTCGCCCACGAGCTGGGGCTAGACCTCTACCAGGTCGATCTGTCGAAGGTCGTGTCGAAGTACATCGGCGAGACCGAGCAGCGCCTCGCCGAGCTGTTTGACGCCGCCGAGCACGGCCAGGCGGTGATCCTGTTCGACGAGGCCGACTCGCTGTTCGGCAAGCGAACCGAGGTCAAGTCGAGCAACGATCGCTACGCCAACCTCGAGACCAACTATCTCCTCCAGCGCCTCGAGTCGTTCGAGGGCATCTGCATCCTGACGACGAACCACGAGGCGGCGATCGACGGCGCGTTCCTCCGCCGGCTCTCGCTGCACGTCCGGGTGCCGATGCCCGACGAGGAGCATCGCGAGAAGCTGTGGAGCGCGCTGGTGCCCGTGGCCGCGGAGGTCGCAGATGACGTCACCTTCGCGGAGCTCGCGCGCGCGTTCGTCATGAGTGGTGGCTACATCAAGAACGCGGTGCTCCGCGCGGCGTACCTGGCGGCGGCCGAGGAGACGACGATGGCGAACACCCACTTCTGGCGGGCCGCACGCGCCGAGTACGAGGGCATGGGCAAGGTCGCCTTCCACCGAGCATGACGCCCCGACGGGCGACGCCCTCGAGCCCGAGGGGCCGAGGGCGCAGGACGAACGACGACGCGGGCGTGGATCAGCGACCGCGCGCGGCGCGACGGGGCGCGTCAGCGAGGAAGCCGAGCAAGCGATGGCGGCGATCGACGACGAGTCGCGAGAACGTGAGGGCGAGCGCGTCGCCGGCCTTCGGGGTCACGAGCCGCTTGTGCAACGCGAGCGCGTCGACGACCGCCAGCGAGGCGAACACCGACGCGAGCTGGTGCTCCTTGCGGAGGAACTGCGCGTGGACGGTCTCGCCGAGCAGCCGCGCGCCGTCGAGGATCGCGAGCAGCTGGGCGTCGAGCTCGGGGCGTACGAGCTCGCGGATCGGCACGAGCGTCAGCTGCGCGCGCGCCCGGTCGGTCGCGGGGTCGTAGCAGGAGAGGCCCTGCAGGGCGGAGGTGCCGGCCTGCGCACGGCGGGACAGGTGGATCGCGGCGGAGTCCGAGATGGTGGCCATGATGACCAGCGCTTCGGCCGGCCCCGCGGCCGGTTGCGTGAAAATTGCCGACGAGGGAGTCAGCCGACGGCGACGAGCCGCAGGCCCTGCGGGGCGGTCGGATCGCCGGCCAGCGCGACGGTGCCGCGCAGCCAGCCGAGCCAGTGGACGCCGAGCACGTCGCGGCGCCAGGTGGTGAACACGGGGTGATCGGCGAGCGCCGCGACGCCGACCTCGTCGGCGAGACGCGCGACCTCGTCGGCGTCGGACCGCGTGGCGAGCAGGCGCGACGCGACGCCGGTCTGCTCGGAGACGAGCTGCACGATCGCGAGCAGCAGCTCGGACCACCGCTGCGCGCGCGCGCTCGGCGCGCCCCGGGACATGGCCCGCGCCGGCGTCTCGCCCGGCGTGATCGCGGCGAGGATCGCGAACACCTCGTCGGCGCGCGTGCGCGCGTGCGGCGAGATGCCCTTGAGGCCGCGGATCGCGCCGGCGGAGTCGGGGCGCGCCCGCGCGAGGTCGAGCAGCGTCCGCTCGTGGAGGACCTGGCCGAGCGGGCGATCGAGCTCGGTGGCGATCCGGAAGCGCCAGGCCGCGAGCGCGACGACCGCGGCCGTCGCCATCGGGTCGAGGCCGCGCATCCCGCCGAGATCCTCCCAGGCGTTCTCGGCGGTGATCCGCGAGGCGGACAGCGCGGCCGCCGCGATCTCGCTGCTCTCGGCGTGCGCCCACGGCAGGCGCTCGCCGAGCCGCGCGGCGAGCTTGACGTAGACCGCCGGCAGGTAGAGCACGTCCGCGCGCGCGTAGCTCAGCTGCGTCATCGACAGCGGCCGGCGGGCC
>JAPLLF010000522.1 GCA_026387715.1 Pseudomonadota bacterium | reverse complement strand
CATCTCGACAACATCGCCAAGATCCTGCTCCTGACCGGCTCGATGGTTGGCTACGCGTATGGCTTGGAGTTCTTCATCGCGTGGTATAGCGGCAACGAGTACGAGGGACGAGTGGCTCGAATCCGCCCCCGCCCCGCACCTGGGCCCGACGCCCTCCCGGGTGGTGCGCCACGCGCGCGTCCGCGACCTCGACGAGATCGTCGCTGGCCTCGATCTGAGGGGGCGCCGCGATGGCCTGACGTTCATGCCCGAGATGCGCGCGTACGTCGGCACCCGCATCGCGATCGCGAGCCAGCTCACGCGGGTCTACGAGCACGACCACTGGGTCGACCCGATCGCGCCGATCTACATCCTCGAGCACCTCCACTGCACCGGGGCGGTGCACGGCGAGCGGGGCTGCGACCGGGCCTGTGCCCTGCTCTGGCACGCGGACTGGCTGATGGTCGAGCCCGAGGTCGCGTCGTGAGGTTGGAGCTGCTCGACGGTCGCGACGCGCGGGTCGCGCCGATCTGGAACGCCCTCGAGGGCGTCGGCCATCCCAGCTACTTCCTGACCTGGGGATGGATCGAGAACTGGCTCGCGTGCCTGCCGCGCGAGGACACCCCCAGGCTCGCGGTGATCCGGGACGGCGACGCCGTCGTCGGGGCGTTCTTCCTCGGCCGCCGGTTGTTGTGGCGGCACCACGTCCTGCCGAGCCGCGGGGCGTTCGTCAACACGACCGGGGTCGAGAACCAGGACGAGCTGTGCATCGAGCACAACGCGATCCTGTGCGCCCCCGATCGGGTGTGGTCGCTGGCCGACGTGGTCGAGCTGATCCCGCACGACTGGGACGAGCTGTTCCTGCCTGGCATCGACCGCGCGAGCATCGCCAACCTCACCGTTCCGGACGGCTACCGGGTCGTCATCGACCGGGAGACGTCCGCGCCGTTCGTCGATCTCGAGCGCGTCCGCGCGACCGGTGACTACCTGTCGCTGCTGTCGGCGAACACGCGCTCGCAGATCCGGCGCGCGCGGCGCCGCGTCGGGCCCCTCGCGCTCGAGGTCGCCAGCTCGGTCGCCTCGGCCCTCGCGATCTACGACGAGCTCGTGGCCCTCCACACCGTGAGCTGGCACGACCGCGACCAGCCCGGGGCGTTCGTCGATCCGTGGTTCGATCACTTCCACCGCCGGCTGATCACGGAGCGCTTCGCGTCGGGCGAGGTCCAGCTCCTGCGCCTGCGCGCGGGCGACGCGACGCTCGGCTGTCTCTACAACTTCAACGCGAACGGCCGGGTGCTGTTCTACCAGTCGGGGCTCGTGGCGCAGGTGGATCCCGTCGTCAAGCCCGGCCTGCTGTGTCACGCCGCGGCGATCGACCACGCGGCGGCGGCGGGCCACGCCTGCTACGACCTGCTCGGCGGCGATGGCCGCTACAAGCTGTCGCTGGCCACCGACGCGACGCCGCTGGTGTGGGTCCGCATCCAGCGCACCCACGTTCGCTTCGCGATCGAGGATCGCGCGCGCCACTGGAAGCACGCGCTGGTCGACAAGGTCGAGCCCGACGGACGCGACTAGATCGACTAGATCGTCGGCGAGTGGGTGCCGCTCTGCGCGTAGCGATCGAACGCCATGCAGATGTTGCGCACCAGGAGACGCCCGAGCGGGGTCGTCGTGATCGTGTGCGTCGGCTCGTCGAGCTTGGCGAGCTCGGCGAACTCCGGCATGCGGGCGAGCTCGCGGGCGAAGTACGTCCCGGCGTCGACCCCGAACTTGCGGCACAGCGAGCCGAGCGCGACCGAGCCGTTGCACATCAGGCGATCGATGACCGCGCGCCGGATCTGATCGTCGCGATCGAGGGTCGCGCCACGCACGACCGGGATCTTCCGCGCGATGATCGCCTCGCGCCAGGGCTCGAGCTTGGCGTGGTTCTGCCACAGCATGCGCGGACTCGACGAGATCGCCGAGGTCCCGAGGCCGAGCACCACATCCGACGTCTTCTCGACGTAGCCCTGGAACGTGCGGACCATGCGCGCCGAATCCGCGGCGGCCGCGAGCGCCGAGTCGGGCCGCGCGAAGTGATCGAGGCCGAGGTGCACGTAGCCCGCACGCTCGAGGCGCTCGGTCGCGAACACGAACAGGGCGGCGCGCTCGTAGGCGTCGGGGATGCGGCCCTTGGCCTCCACGAGGCGCTGGTGGGGCATCTTGTCGGGGATGTGCGCGTAGCCGAACAGCGCGATGCGATCCGGACCCAGCGCGACGACGGCGTCGAGCGTCTCGCCGAAGCTGTGCTCGCTCTGGCACGGCAGGCCGTACACGATGTCGATGTTCACGTCGGTGAACCCGGCCGCGCGGGCGGTGTCGATCAGCCACTGCGTCTGCTTCGCGGTCTGGTGGCGACGGATCGCGTCCTGGACCTGCTCCGCGAAGTCCTGCACGCCGACGCTGAGCGACTTGAAGCCGAGGAGCGCGAGCGTGTCGAGCTGATGCGAGGTCGTGGTGCGGGGATCGAGCTCGACCGACATCCGCATGTTCTTCTGGGGCACGGTGTACGCGCGGATCGCCGCGATCAACCGACGCATCGCGGCCGGCTCGAGGAAGTTCGGCGAGCCGCCGCCGAGCGCGATCTCGACGACCGGAGGTGGTCGACCGATCGCCGCGGTGAGCATCGCGAGCTCGGTGATGAGATCGTCGACGTACGCATCCCCGCGCGAGCGATCACGCGTCGGGATGACGTTGCACGCGCAGTACGCGCACAGGCTCCGGCAGAACGGCACGTGGACGTAGAGCGAGATCGGGGCCGAGCTCTCGCCGATGGTCGAGAGCTCGCGACGGACCGCGTCATCCGCGACGGGCTGAAACGCCGTCGCGGGTGGATAGCTCGTGTAGCGCGGGCCGTTGGTGGCCAGCGTCGCGAGCCGTTCGAGGAGGACCTCGTTGGACATCTCCTGCATGGCTCAACCACCCTGCGAATGGGTGCGCGCGACGAGGCCCGCGCACGACACGCACGTCGCCGCCTCGGGGAGGACCACCAGGCGGCGCTCGCTGATCGGCTCCTCGCACATCGTGCAGATCCCGTAGGTGCCCGCCTCGATCCGTGTCAGCGCGGTGACGACATCACCGAGGATCGCGAGATCGGCATCGCCGAGCTTCGAGACGACGCTGGCGTCCCACTGCTCGGTCGCGCGCTCGACGACCTCGGGATCGTGTTCCGCCAGCTCCTGATCGACCCGCTCGCGTCCATCCTGGTACCTGGCCAGCAGCTCGTGGCGACGAGCCAGCAAGCGATCACGTGCCTCTGAAGTCCTCATGGTGGTTGTATTTGCACGCGCCACGCCACTCGGAGAGGCCCGCTCGAGGGTTCGAACGCGCAGGACTTGCACGACGCGTAACCCGCGCGCAGTTCTTGCGCGGTTTCCGCGCACCGCCTGCACGTTCGGGGATCAGGCCGCCGTGGAGATCGGCCGTGGCGCGCTGATCGCGACGAGAATCCCGGCGATATCGACCGTCGGCAGCTGACCGCTGGTCGCCCCGCGGGCCAGGTCGTTGAGCGAGATGATGCCGAGGATGCGGCCGTCGCCATCGATCACCGGCAGGCGCCGGACCTGCCGCGCGAGCATCCGGGAGATCACGGCGTGGATGTCGTCGTCGGGTCGACAGGTCACGAGCTCGCGCGACATCACCGAGCCCACGACGATCCCGCGCAGCGGAGCGCCCTGCAGGAACGCCGCGATCGCGATGTCGCGATCCGTGATCATCCCGACGAGTCGACCATCGTCGCCCGTGACCGGCAGGCAGCCGATGTCGTAGCGCCAGAGCAACGTCGCGGCGTGCTCGAGGGAGTCGCGGTCGGTGCAGCTCGTGACGTCACGATGGAACAGCTGTTCGGTCTTCATGTACGACGTGCGAGCAAGGCGTGCGCCAAGCTCGTCGGCATGTCGCTTGCTCGGCGAGCTGATATGACGACCCATCTGCACGTGTTCGACCCGGTCCTCGCCAACGCGAATCGTTGGCTGGTCTAAATCGCCGACACGCTCGGCATCTCTCATCTCGAAGAGCGGCGCGCGCTCCACGCGCTGCGGGCGGGGCTCCACGCGGTCCGCGATCGGCTCCCCGCGAACGAGGTGATGGACCTCGGCGCGCAGCTCCCGACCTTGATCCGGGGCATCTACTACGAGGGCTGGACGCGTCGGCACGATCCGACGACGATCCGCGATCGCGCGGAGATGCTCGCGCGCGTCGACAGCGAGCTCGGCGCCGACACCAACCTCACCCCGATCGACGTGCTCGGCGCGGTGGTGCGGCTGCTCGTGAAGCACGTGTCCGCGGGCGAGATCCGCGACATCGTCGCGACCCTCCCCCTCCCGATCGCCGAGCTCTGGCAGGAGGTGACCGCCAACGCACTCGACGTGCTCGACACCAGGCAAGCGAAGCATCCACGGATCGAGCGCACCGGCTACCAGCGCTGAGGCGCGCCGCGCACGAGCGGCGGCAGCCGCCAAACCTGGCGCAAATGCCGCGGTCGCCGCGGGCCTCGACCGCGGATGCACCCGGCACGATTGGTGCTCTGCATAACGACATGCGCGTCGCTTCCATCGCCAGTTCGATCCTGTTCGCAGCCTGCGCCACCACCACGCCCGCCGAGCGGGGCGGACCACGCGGCCTGCGCGCCAGCGACCACCTCGCGGAAGCCGGCCAGCACGACGAGCTCGCCAAGCAGACCACCTCGTGGCCCGACACCCGCAGTGGGGCCGGGCCCGAGGCAGTCCACATCCCCTGGGTGCGATC
>JAPLLF010000418.1 GCA_026387715.1 Pseudomonadota bacterium | reverse complement strand
TCCATGTCGAGCACGGCGTTGTACTCGTCGTAGAACTTCTCGTGCGCGCTGACGTCGCGACCGCGGAGCGAGTCGAACCAGTAGTTCCGGTACGCCTCGGCGTGCCGCTTCGGATTCATCATCACGAACGCCGTCAGCTGGAGGAAGCCGGGGTACACGGCCCGCCCCGCGCCGGGATGCCCCGCCGGCACGGCGTGGATCATGTTCGACTCGAAGAACCCGATCGCGTGATCGGTGGCGAACTTGTTGACCACCGTCGGGTTCTTGCGCGCGTCGATCGGCCCCCCCATCAGCGCGAGCGTGCGCGGCGTGGGCTCGCCGGCGGCGGCCATCAGCGCGACCGCCGCGAGCACCGGGACGGTGGGCTGACAGACCGAGAGCACGTGCAGCGTGGCCGCGTCCAGCTGACGGATGAACGTGCGGATCAGCGTGACGTAGTCCGCGAGGTGGAACGGCCCGTGCGCGGCTGGGACCTCCCGGGCGTCGAGCCAGTTGGTGATGTAGACGTCGTGGCTCTGGAGGAGCGTCGCGACCGTGTCGCGCAGGAGCGTCGGGTGATGCCCGGACAGCGGGGCGCAGACCAGCACCCTCGGATCTGCTGCGAGTGCGTCCGAGGTGGCGCGATCGCGGCTCGATCGCGCGAAGCGCACGAGCTTGCAGAACGGGTGCGTGGCGACCACCTCCTCGACGACGTCGACCTCACGCCCGTGCGCGGTGACGCTGATGATGCCGAACGTGGGCGTCGCGAACGACTTCGTGCTGCGATGCAGCAGCGAGAGGTTCGCGCGCATCCATCGCACCGGCGGCAGGTCCGAGCCGCGGAGCATCCCCGCGCTGACCCCACTGATGGCAGCGACGGAATCGAGGACGCGGCGCTGGAGATCGTAGATCGAATACAACATGGGGAGGTGACGCGGAGCATGCCGTCAGTCTCAATTTTGTGCAACGCAACATTCTGAGCGCGTCGCAAGTTACTGGTTTTACTGAATCGATCGAGATCCTCTACCGCACTGCGGTCAAGATCAGCCCGTCGTCGGCGGCCGATCCTCGAAGGTCATCGCCCTCGCTTCTGCTCCCGGAGCATGAAGAGATAGAGGCTCTCGACCTTCGCGCGTGCCCATGGCGTCTTGCGCAGGAACTTGAGGCTCGACGCCACGCTGGGGTTGTCGGTGAAGCACTTGATGCGGACCTGCTGGCCGAGCTCGGGCCAGCCGAAGTGCGCCACGAGCGCCGTCACGATCGTCTCGAGGGTGATGCCGTGGAGGGGGTTCTTGGGTTGCTCGGTCGTCATGTTCGGCTCCACGTCTCAGTTGCCGGCCGCGAGGAGCGCCTGCGCGGCGGTGACCGCCCAGGCACGATCGATCTGCAGCTCGGAGGGCGCGGGAGGCCGGGCGGTCGCCGCGAGGCGTGTGTAGCCCTCGAGCGGGCTCGCGAGGGCGCGAGGCGCGCGACCCTCGGCATCGAACAGCAACCAGTGCAGCGTGCCACCGGGCTCGTGATCGACACGCGCGACGTGATCGAACAGCAGGACCCGCTCGAGATCGCCGAGCGTCGACAGCAGGACCACCTTGACGAGCTCGATCACCCAGTCCTCGAGATCGGCGTCGAGCAGCTTCACCTTCTCGACGAGCGCGTTCTGCGACGGGACGAGCCGCTGTCGGCCCATCGCGCCCGACGCGCGAAACACGGCGACGGCGTCCGCGAGCGCGCGCGCATCGCCCGGGCAGACGCGCGCGTAGTAGTCGGCGACCGGATCGTGAAACAGGAGGTTCGCGGCGAGCTGCGTCGTGCGCCCGCACGAACACGCGAGCAGGTTGAGCTCGCCGGCGACGAGGCGCTGCTTGGCCTCCGGATCGGCGAGCGTGTTGATGCTCTGGACCAGCGTGACCTTGCGTCGCCGCCCGCACCCAGGACACGCCACGAGCAGCTCGCCCGCGATGCTCATGTGCCTTCGGTGGCGGCGAGGATGTCCGCCGCGTGCCAGTGAGGCGCCTCGTCGGCGAGCTCGCGGAGGAGCGCGTCGAACGACGCGATCGCCAGCGGCGCGGCGGTCGCCCGCCATCCGCTCGCCAGCGCGAGGCGGCTACGCAGCGCGGCGGTGAACACGTCGATCCAGGTCGGCGGGCTGAACGTGAAGTTCAGGGACAGCGCGGCGGTCGTCGCGCGGGTCGCGTGCCACGTCCCACGCGGCACGTACAGGACCGAGCCGGGCTCGAGCACGATCTCGACGCGCGAGGCCGGCAGCTCGTCGGGCATCGGCAGCCGCGCGTACGTCGACAGCTCCGGATCGACCGGCTGGCCGATCGTGTGGCGCGTCAGGGGTTGTGTCACGTGGGTGTTGCGCGCGAGCCACCACGTCTTGGTGCCGTGCAGCTGGACCACGAAGTTCACGTTCTGATCGAAGTGCGCCGCGGTGCCTCCGGCGGCGGGCGTCGCGTACACGAGGCAGCGCTGCTGGGTCAGCGCCGACAACCCGAGGTCGGCGCGGATCGCGTCGAGCCACGGCCCGAGCCGCGGCGCGTAGCGCTGAGCGTCGTCGAACAGGAGCCCCATGCCGTTCGCGAACAGCTTGCGCGCGTCGTGCGGTGACGCCGTGATCGTGCTGGCCTCGTCGGCGACATCGGGGAGATGCACGTTCACGAGATCCGGCCAGGCGTCGAGCAGCGCGTCGAGCGACGCGAGGAACGGGAGGGCCACGAGCTCGGCGATCGAGGCCCCGACCCCGTGGACGACGAACGGCTCGTCGCTCGCGATCCGCGCCCGCAGCTCCGCGATGCCCGGATCGACGAGCGCGGCGAGTCCGGGCGTCACGAGGTGCGCATCTGTGTCATGGGCGCACAGGCTAGCGCCTGCGCCCGACGCTCGCATTCGTGCGGACAGGCGAATACACCGTTCGAGGCGGCGCGGTGGCCAAGCTGCGAGGTTGTCCTACCTTGCTACATGACTCTCTTCACGCCGTTCCGGCTAGGACGTATCGAGCTCGCCAATCGCATCGTGATGTCGCCGATGACGCGCTCGCGCGCGATCGGCAACGTCCCCAGCGCCAGCATGGTCACGTACTACAGGCTGCGCGCCTCCGCCGGGTTGATCCTCACCGAGGGCGTCGCGCCCTCCCCCAACGGCCTCGGCTACGCTCGCATCCCGGGCGTCTACACCCCCGAGCAGGTCACCGCCTGGCGTGCGGTCATCGACGCGGTCCACGCCGACGAGGGCCACATCTTCCTCCAGCTCATGCACTGCGGCCGCATCGCCCACGCCGACAACGTGCCGGCTGGCGGACGCATCGTCGGGCCGTCGGCGATCGCCGCGCCCGGCACGATGTGGACCGACGGCAAGGGCATGCAGCCGCACCCCGTGCCGGAGGCGATGACCACCGCCGACATCCGCGCGGCCGTCGAGGAGTTCGTCCACGCGGCGCCCTCCGCGATCGCGGCCGGGGCCGATGGCGTCGAGCTCCACGGCGCGAACGGCTACCTCATCGAGCAGTTCCTCAACACCGCAGCGAACCAGCGCACCGACGCCTACGGCGGCAGCGTCGCCGGCCGGATCCGGTTCGCGGTCGAGGTCGCGGAGGCGGTCGCCAAGGCGATCGGCGCCGACCGCGTCGGCATGCGGCTCTCCCCGTACGGCGTCAACGGCGGCCTCGTGGCCGATCCCGAGACCGCCGCGGTCTACACGGCCCTCGCCCACCAGCTCGCGCGGATCGGCCTCGTCTACGTGCACGTCGTCGATCACGCGGCGATCGGAGCCGAGCTCAAGGCGACGATCCGCGCGACGTTCACCGGCGCGTACATCCTCTCGGGTGGCTACGACGGCGCACGCGCCGAGGCCGACCTCACGGCGAACCACGGCGACCTGGTCGCCTTCGGCCGGCCGTTCCTGGCCAACCCGCACCTGGTCGCGAAGCTGCGCGACCACCGGGAGCTGCTCGTGGCCGACCGTACGACCTTCTTCACGCCGGGTGAGAAGGGGTACCTCGACTACCCTGTCGACTGAGCCGTGACCTGGTAGAACAGCGAATGTCTCTCCAGTGGTACCCGGGCCACATGACCAAGGCGCGGCGCGAGCTGGCCGCGCTGATGCCGTCGCAGGACGTCGTCATCGAGGTTCTCGACGCCCGCCTGCCCAAGGCGAGCAGCAACCCCGTGATCGCCGAGCTCCGCGGCGCCAAGCCGGTCATCAAGGTGCTGACCAAGAGCGATCTCGCGGACCCCGAGGTCACCGCGGCCTGGGTGACCTACCTCGAGGGTGAGCCCGGCGTGCGGGCGTTCGCGTCGACCACCCTGCGCCCGAAGGAGACGCGCAAGCGGATCGCCGATCTGAGCCGCCAGCTCGCCGAGCATCGCGGCGCCGACAAGGCCGTGCGCGCGTTGATCGCCGGCGTGCCGAACGTCGGCAAGTCCTCGCTG
>JAPLLF010001046.1 GCA_026387715.1 Pseudomonadota bacterium | reverse complement strand
GCCGGCATCGACGAGCTGCGCGCCGTCGCGCCGCCAGATCCGCAGCGCACCTCCCGCGGCGACCACGACGTCGTCGTCGCAATCGCCGTCGAGATCGAGCGCGATCGCCGCGGTCACCGGCGCGCCGGTCGTCAGCGTCGTCGGCGTCGCCACCAGCGCGTGCCCCCGCGCGTCGAGGATCGTCGCGCCGACGGCGTCGATCGCGACGACGATGGTGCCGCCCTGCCCCTGCGACGCGACGAGCCGCGCGCTCGCCGGCCCGACCGGCGCGCCCGCCGCGGCCGGCGCGCCACCGGGGCCGCGCACGCAGGTCGCGAGATCGAGCGTGGCATCGTCACCGAAGTCGATCGGCACCGAGGCGCGCGCGACCGGCACGCCACCGCGGTCCGCCCGCACCCACGCCCACGCCTCGGACGCCTCCCCCGCCTCGACCCGCAGGGTCTGCGGCAGCGCCGCGAGCTCGCCCTCGAGGACGTAGCGCTGGCCGAACTGCCCGCCGGTCGCGTCGACATCCGCGATGCCGACGCAGATCGCGTCGAGCGCGCGCGGGATCGGCCGGTCGCTGGCGATCGACAGCGTCACCGCATCCCGACAGGCGGCGAGCCCGAGCAAGCCGACGAGCAGCGCGCGCACGGGGCGACTACCGGCGACGGCGGCGCAGCGCGACGAGCGCCACGCCGACCAGCACGCCGGCGCCACCACCGCCACCGCCGGTGCTGCAACCACCGCTGTCGGGATCGCCCGGGAGCGGGCTGACCTCGACGACGACGTGCACCTCGGGACCGAACCACGTCATGCCGTCGGCGACCGGCTGGAACGCCTCGTCGAAGACGGTCGACGCGGTCACCGGCGGCGCCTGGATCTGGAACGTGAACGAGCCGGTCTTGTGTGGCGCGACGACCGCATCGATGCCGCTCGTCCGGTTGGGCGCGATCCAGTCGCCGTCGACGAACATCGCGGACGCGCGATCCTGCGGGGCGGCGGTGCCGAGCCGCGTGGTGTCGAGATCCCACGTCGTGTTGCCGGTGTTGGCGAGCGTGACGGTCACCGTCGCGACCTCGCCGGTCACCATCGTGGCCGGCGCCTCGACGACGACGCTGTCGGCGTTGAACATCGGCGCGCCGCCGGTCTTCACGAGGTCGATGTAGTGGACCCAGTCCCACCCGGGGCCCGGGTCGGTGTGATCGCTGCAGTCGGGCGCGTCGCCGTGGCCGACGATCGGCCCCCGCTCCTTGGCGATGCCGTACTTGTCGGCGAGGTACGACGCGAGCTTGGCCGACTCGACGTACATCTTCTCCGTGTACCACTGCTCGGGATGCGCGAGATAACCCTCGTGCTCGATGCCCACGGTGGTGGTGTTGAAACACTTGTCGTGCCACGCGATGTTCTTCTCGCGCACCATCTGGACGACGTAGCCGTCGCTCGAGCGCAGCATGTAGTGCGCCGACACCGACGCGGCGGGATCCTTGAACCAGCTGACCGAGCCCGAGAAGCTGCCCTCGGTGTCGTGGATGACGATGTGATCGATCGCGCCGACCCCGCGGTTCGCCGTCTGGTAGTTCGACGACGACGCGGCATCGAACACCGAGCCCGGGTAGTCGCCGGCCGCGCGGGCGATCCCGAGGCCTCGCGCCGCGTCGGGGCGTGCCGCGACGACCAGCCGTGCCCCGTCGGGATCGCGGGCATCGAGCCCACGCGCGAGGACGCTGCCGACCTCGTGTGCGAACCGCTCGCCGCCGAGCGCCGCGACCTGGTCGAGGGGATCTCCCCCTCCGTTGGCAACGAGCAACGCGGCGAACGCGTGCGCCGACGCCTCGGGATCGTGGCGCGCCGCCTCGTCCGTGACGCCCGCGAGGGAGGCGCCGCGGACGACGTCGGCGTCGCGCAGGCCGAACAGGCCGATCGCCTGGCCGGCGTGCTCGCCATCGGCGACGTCGACGACGTGGAGCCGGGTGCGTACGTAGCTGGTCGCGGCGAGCACGTCCGCCGGGACGCCGTGCGCGGCCCCGACGCGCGCGAACATCGTCGCCAGCGGCGAGTCGCCCGAGACCGGAGTGGGCGCCGAGACCGCGCCCGTCGGCGTCGGATCCAGCGCACATCCCACGAGCAACACGAGGCCGGCGACGCACTTCATTGGCGGCGGACTCTAGATCAGGTCGTCCGGCAGGAGGCAGGGAATTCGTAGTCGATCTAAACTCCGGGGATGTCCGCCGACGGCGGCATCAAGTTTGGACAATACATCCTCCTCCGGCGCATCGCGCGGGGTGGGATGGCCGAGGTCTTTCTCGCCCAGCAACGCGGGCTCGAGGGCTTCGATCGCCGGGTCGCGGTCAAGCGGATCCTCCCGCACCTGACCGACACGCCGGACTTCATCAAGATGTTCCTCGCCGAGGCGCGGCTCGCGGCGCAGCTGACGCACCCCAACGTGGTGCACATCTACGACTTCGGGAAGGTCGACAGCGACTACTTCATCGCGATGGAGTTCGTCGACGGCGTGCACGCCGGGCAGCTGTTCACGCAGGGCGAGCGCGAGCCGATGCCACCCACCCTCGTCGCCCGCGTCGGCGCCGACGCGGCGGCGGCGCTCAACTACGCCCACGAGCTGCGCGATCCGAGCGGCAAGCCGCTGGGGCTGGTCCACCGCGACGTGTCGCCGGCCAACATCATGGTCTCGTACGACGGGATCGTGAAGCTGTGCGACTTCGGCATCGCCAAGGCCGCGGCCGCCAACAGCCACCTGACCAACCCCGGCCAGGTGAAGGGCAAGTACGCGTACATGTCCCCGGAGCAGACGGTCGCCGGCGCCCTCGACGGGCGCAGCGACGTGTTCTCGCTCGGGATCTGCCTGTGGGAGCTGGCCGTCGGCAAGACGATCGTGCCGCGCGGCGACGCGGTCGAGGCGATGCGGCTGATCCGGGATGGCAAGTTGCCGTCGGTGAGCCAGGTGGCCCCGGCGACGCCGCCGCCGCTCGCCAAGGCGATCGGGTGGGCGCTCGAGCCCAAGCGCGAGAAGCGCGCGACCGCGACCGAGCTCGCGCAGGCGCTCGAAGCGTTCATCAAGTCGTCGCCCGAGCTCGCGACGTCGATGCAGCTCGCTTCCTGGGTGCGCGCGCGGTTCCCCCGCGACGCGTCGGGGCCCCAGCCCTCGCAGGCTGGCGCCCAGCATCCAGGCACCGGCATCGTCGGGGTCATCGGCACGGCCGCGGCGCCGAGCACGATGGCCTCACCCGGGACTGCGGTGGCGCCCGCCACCTCGGTGTCGATGGTCTCGCTCCCGACGCCCTCGATCGCGACTCCGGTGCGGGCGCTGATCGCCGCGTCGCGGCTGCCCGGACGCGACGACGAGCCCGATCTGGAGACGATCGCCGTCGAGGCCCGCCTGCCGGATCGCTCCAGCGACGCGGTGCTGGTCGAGACCGACGATCCCGACGCCGAGCCGACGCTCAAACCGGGCAAGCAGCCGGTGTTCGATCCGGGCCAGCGACCGCTCAACCTGCCGCTACCGAAGCCGCGAGCCAGCGGGCGGATCGCGCCCGAGGACAAGACGCACGTGGCGACCGGGCCGCGCGCGCAACCCGACATGGCGACGGTGCTCGCGTCGAGACCGGTCGACGCCAACGCGACGATGCTCGCCGACGACCACTCGGATCACCACGAGACGATGATCCAGAGCGGGGCGCTCCGGCAGCCGATGTCGAACCCGAGCGCGATCCCGACGATGGCCGTCGCTGCGCTGCCGCCGTACCTCGAACCCGTCGGCCCGCCGCTCGAGCACCAGACCGCGCCGGTCCGCAAGCGCCCACCCCGCGCGGTCGTCGTCGGCGCCGCGCTCGGCGGCATCATGCTGCTCACGTTCCTGATCGTGGTCGCGACCCGGCGGACGACCCCGGCCGCGAGCATCCCGCCCGCCGACGCGGCCGTCGTCGCGATCTCGATCCTGCCGCCCGACGCCCCTGCGCCGCCCGACGCGCCGATCACTTCCCCGATCACCTCCTCCCCGATCGACGCTCCTGCACCACCCGACGCGATCGAGCCGACGCTGGCGCTCGACGCCGGCACGATCAACGCGCTGCTCGAGATCGACACCCGCCCCGAGGGCGCGCTCGTGACGATCGGCGATCAGCGCCGGACCTCGCCGGCGAAGTTCGCGTTGCCGGCCGGCAAGCACGCGATCGTCGCCGAGCTCCCCGGCTGGGAGAACGAGGCGCGCGAGGTGGAGTTGCTCGCGGGCGAGCACCTCAACAAGGAGATCGTGTTCATGAACCACACCCGCGTCGCGACGACCAGCCGGGTCCCGCAGACGGGCAAGCTCACGATCCGGACGACGCCGTACAGCGAGGTGTTCAACGGCGCCAAGAAGATCGGCGAGGCGCCGTTCGCCGATCTCGTGCTGCCGGCGGGCATCTACACGCTGACGTTCAAGAACCCGACGCGGCCGACCACGAAGAAGAAGGTCACGATCTTCGCCGGCAAGATCACCAAGCTCAGCTTCACGCTGCCGCTGTAGCGGCGCGCGCCCTCAGCCCTCTCTCAGCCTTCGAGGCCGGTGGCCCACGAGTACTTGGGCTTCGTCGAGAAGTGGTGGGTCGCGTTGACGACGCGGACCGTGCCCGACTTGCTGCGCATCACGATCGACTCGGTCTTGCAGCCGTCGCCGAAGAACCGCACGCCGTCGAGCAGGTACCCCTTGGTGACGCCGGTCGCCGCGAACATGACGTCGCCCGCGGCGAGCTCCTCGATGGAGTAGATGAACTCCTCGGGCCGCACGCCCATCTTCACGGCGCGCGCGCGCTCCTCGTCGCTGCGGAACCGCAGGCGCCCCTGGAGCTCGCCACCGACGCACTT
>JAPLLF010001018.1 GCA_026387715.1 Pseudomonadota bacterium | reverse complement strand
CCTGCTCAAGCTGTGGCGCTCGGTGAAGGCGAAGACGCCAACCCTGCTGCTTGCAGCCTGACGGACTCGTCCCACGTGGGACCGCATCCGGTCTCGCCTCGACATCGAGCCGAGGCCCAACGCCATACACACTCCTAGCGAGACCCGCGAGGACCGCGAGAACTCAGACCTTGAGCGGCGCGACGCAGCTGGGCTGCGCCGGATCGTACTCGGCCTTGGACACCGACAGGCCGCGCAGCACGAGCGTGAGCACGGTGCCGGCATCCTTGACGTACGCCTTCGGCAAGAACAGGAAGTAGTTCTTGAGCCCGTCGGTCTCCGCCGGTGGCGTGCCCTGCTTCTCGGTCGCCGGATTGCCGGTGCACATGCGCACCTTCTCTCCGGGCTGGAGCACGAACCCGGGATCGATGATCCCGAGCAGTGACTTCTTTGCGGATCCGCGACGACCAACGGTCATGCCACAGCCACGCGTATTGAATGGAGTCTTGCCGGCGTTCTCGAGAATCACCCATTCGGTGTTGAGCAACTCTGCAGACTCCGCGGCCTTGATCTCGACGAAACGGATCGCCATGGGTCGCGGACCATACACCGTGTTCGGTCGGTCTTTCGTTGGTCTTTCGTTGTATTTGGACGCGAACCATCGATAATCGCCTGCGATGGGTGCGCCTGACAAAGAGGTGATTCGCGTCGTCGCCGCGGTCATCGAACACGACGGGCGGTACCTCATCACGCAGCGCAACTCCAACGCGGTGTTGCCCATGCTGTGGGAGTTCCCCGGCGGGCGGGTCGAGCCGGGCGAAGACGAGACCGCGTGCTTGCTCCGCGAGGTGCGCGGCCGCATCGGCGTCGAGGTGATCGTCGGCGCCAAGCTCGGCGAGCACCAGCACGACTACACGAACTACCAGGTGCACCTGACGATGTACTCGTGTCAGCTGCCCGCCGAGGCGCGCCCGTATCCGGCGACCGTCGCGGACCTGCGCTGGGTGACGTCGCGCGAGTTCCTCGACTACGAGTTCCCGCCGGCCGACGAGAAGACGATGTCGAAGCTGCTCGGGCTCGTTCGTAACTGAATGCACATCCGCAGCCTCGCGATGCGCACGGAGCTCGCGCTGCACGCGAGCCGCGGGCGTGTCGTCGATCGCGGCGACTACATCGTCGTCACCAGCCCCGAGCAGCCGCACTACTACTACGGCAACCTGCTCGTGCTGCGCGCCGCCCCGCAGGTCGGCGAGGTCTCGTACTGGTGTCGCAAGTTCGCCGAGGAGCTCGGCCACGATCCCGCGATCCGGCACGTCACGTTCGCGTGGGACGATCCGACGGGCGCGACCGGCGCGCGGGACGAGCTCGTCGACGCCGGCTTCACCGTCGAGGTCAACGCGGTGATGACCGCGACCACGGTGACCGCGCCGCCGAT
This sequence comes from Pseudomonadota bacterium, assembly GCA_026387715.1. Taxonomy (GTDB): domain Bacteria; phylum Myxococcota_A; class Polyangia; order Haliangiales; family Haliangiaceae; genus JABFXX01. The sequence goes on along the minus strand of JAPLLF010001018.1, from coordinate 12,703 downwards.
CGACCTGCCGATCCGCCCGCTCGCCGCCGACGAGGTCGCGCGGACCGCCGAGCTCGCGTTCACGATCGGCGATCTCCACGTCGAGTCGTACCGCGCGTTCCTCAAGGCGCGCGCCGCGTGGCACGCGTCGCTGGTGTTCGACGGCAGCGCGACGTTCTGGGGCGCGTTCGACGGCGACGCGCTCGTCGGCTCCCTCGGGCTGGTCACGCTCGACGACGTGCGCCGCTACCAGGACGTCCAGACCGCGCCGACCCATCGCAAGCGCGGCATCGCTGCGGCGCTGCTCGCCACCGCCGCGCACGCCGCCGATCCGTTGCCGGTCGTGATCGTCGCCGAGCCGGACAGCGAGGCCGCCCGGGTCTACGCGCGCGTGGGGTTCGCGACCGTCGAGGCCACCGGCTCGGCGTGTCGCCGGCCCACGGGCTAGTGGCGCGCGAGCCGCGCGACCAGGATCGTGAGCCCGAGCGCCACCGCGAGCGCGATCACGAACAGCAGGATCAACAACCACGTCGGCAGCGCGCGCGCCGGCGCGTTGGCCTCCGCCTCCCAGTCGGTCTGGGGATACTGCGGACCGACCGGTGACATCAGGCTCGGGTTCAACACGTCCCCGCTGTCGCGCGGGCCGTAGCCCACGTTCGGCTGCGAGAGCGGAGGCTGCTGGTAGGGTGAGGGTTGCTGGTACAGCGGCGGGAGCTGTGGCGACGGCGGCTGCTGCGGTGGCGGCGGCTGCTGCGGTGGCGGCGGCAATTGCTGCTGCGGCGGAGGTCCTGGCAGCGGCGCCGCGCCGTTGCCGGGATCGAACAGCGTGCGTTGCTCGGGAAACGCGCGCGCACCCAGGGGCTTGGCCGGAGCGACGGGGGCTGGAGCGGGAGGCTCCTCGACATCGATCGAGCTGGCGAGCATGGTCTGCGCGTCCGCGAGCTCGGGCGCGTCGTCCGGTTCGGGCTCGGCGATCATCGTCGGCAGGTTCGAGTACGCGGGGAACTTGGCTGCGGGGCTCGGCAGGACGGGCGCGCCTGGTTGCGGCGTCGGGGGCAACGGCAGCGGCAGCGGCCCCGACACCGGCATCTTGGCTTCCGGTGGGCGGCGACCGTCGGAGCCCACCGGCCCGCGCGCGATCGATGGGATCACCGACGGGATCACCGACGGGATCGGGTTTGGCTTCGCGAGCGTCGGCGCGGGCGTCTTGAGCACCGGGGCCGGCCGCGTCAGCGAGGGGATCGCCTGCGGCGCCGGCGTCTTGCCGGTCCGCGCCAGCGCCGGGGCTTGCTCGAGCTCGGCGAGCATCTCGAGCGGGTTGCTCTCGATCCGCGTGTGCTCGGCGGGTCCCTCGGCGTCCGGATCGTCGTCGGGATCGTCGAGCGGCGCGTCGGCCGAGCGATCACCCGTCTGGCCCATGTCCGACAGCACGGCGGACAGCGAGCTCTGGCTGTGCCGCTCGAGATCGCTGGCGTCGAGGTCCTGCGTCTCGTTGTGCTTGCCCCCGAGATCGACGGTCTCGTTCTCCTTGCTCCGCTTCTTCTCCTCTTCGGCGCTCCACGTGACGCCGTGCTGGAGCGAGATGTCGCGGCCCTCGATGAGCTCGCGCATGCGCGCGCCGTGCTCCTCGATCTCCACGTCGAAGTGCTGGTCGAAGTAGCGGCTGACGTCGCCGGGGCCAGAGCCCTTCCCGCGGTGATGCAGGTAGCCGAGGATCGCGTCCCCCATCGCCTCGGCGGTCGGGTAGCGCTGCTCCTTGTCCTTGGCGAGCGCCTTCATCACGAGGTCGTCGATCGCGGGATCGAGCTCGACGTTCTGCGACGACGGCTTGGGGACGTTGCAGTCGATGACGGCCTGGTAGGTCTCGTACGGCGAGCTGCGCTTGAACAGGCGACGCCCGGTGAGCAGCTCGTGCGCGATGATGCCGAGCGCGAAGATGTCGGTGCGGCGATCGACGGCGTTCGCCACGCACTGCTCGGGCGACATGTACGCGAACTTGCCCTTGATCGTGCCGGACCGCGTCTTGGTCTCGCGCTGCTCGGCCTTGGCGATGCCGAAGTCGACGACCTTGACCACGCCCTCGAAGCTGACGACGAGGTTCTGCGGCGAGATATCGCGGTGGACGATGCCGAGGTGCTTGCCGGCGATCACCTTCTCGTGGGCGTAGTGCAGCCCCGCACACGCCTGCGCCAGCATGTTGAGCGACAGCGACACCGGCATGATCCCGCCGGCGATCCGCTCGGTGACCCGCCGGATGACCATCGCCATCGACAGCCCCGCGAGGAACTCCATCACCATGTAGTAGCGCCCGTCGTGCTCGCCGAGCTCCATCGTCTGGACGACGTTGGAGTGATCGAGGTGCGCCGCGAGGCGGGCCTCGTCGAGGAACATCTTGACGAAGTCCGGATCGTCGTTGAGGTGGTCGTGGAGGCACTTCACCACGACGAACTTCTCGAACCCCGCCGCGCCGCCGATGCGCGCGAGGTAGATCTCGGCCGTTCCGCCCAGCGCCAGGAGCGCGAGGATCTCGAACTTGCCGAGTCGCTTGTTGAGTAGCGACCCAGCCCCCGCCGGGATGCCGGACATCAGCCGAGTCTAGCGGCATTTCGGCCACCGGGCGAAAGCCCAGGGCCCGAATCGTCGACGAGCGTCGACGAACCTCAGAGCTCCATGATCTCTTTCTCTTTGGCCTTCGCGATGTCCTCGATCATGCCGATGTAGCGGTCGGTCAGATCCTGGGTGCGCTTCTCGCCGTCCTTGCGCACGTCCTCGGTGATCTGCTTGTCCTTCTCGGCGTCCTTGATCATGTCCATCGCGTCGCGCCGGGCGGAGCGCACCGCCACGCGCGCCTCCTCGGTCTGCTTGCCGACCGTCTTGGCGAGCTCCTTGCGGCGATCCTGCGTGAGCGGCGGGATCGGGACGCGCACGAGCTCGCTGTCGGACACGGGGTTGATCCCCAGGTCGCTGGCGCGGATCGCCTTGTCGATCACCGCGATCATCGACTTCTCCCACGGCTTCACCGTGATGAGCCGCGCGTCGACGACCTGCACGGTCGAGACCTGGTTCACCGGGGTGGGCGTGCCGTAGTAGTCGACCTTGATCCCGTCGAGCATCGCCGTGTTCGCGCGGCCCGTGCGGATCTTCGTGAGATCGCGCTTGAACGAGTCGATCGCCTTCTTCATGCCCTCTTCGGCGTCGTTGTAGATGTCGTTGATCATTGGGCGAACCTTGTCTCTTGGTTGTCTCGCACGATCGTGGTGCCGATCGACTCGCCACACACGACTCGCTGGATGTTGCCATGGGTGGCGAGCTCGAACACGACGATGCGCATCTCGTTATCGCGGCACAGCGCGAACGCGGTGCCGTCCATGACCTTGAGGTTGCGCTGCAGCGCCTCGGCGTAGCTCACGGTGGCGTAGCGGCGCGCGTCCGGATGCTTCTTCGGATCCTTGTCGTAGACGCCGTCGATGTTCTTGGCCATCAGCAGGATCTCGGCGCCGATCTCGACGGCGCGGAGCGACGCCGCGGTGTCGGTCGTGAAGAACGGGTTGCCGGTGCCGGCGCCGAAGATCACGACGCGCCCCTTCTCGAGGTGGCGGATCGCGCGCCGGCGGATGTAGGGCTCGGCGATCTGCGAGATCGGGATCGCGGTCTGCACCCGCGTCACCACGCCCGCGCGCTCGATCGCCGACTGCAGCGACACCGCGTTCATGACGGTCGCGAGCATGCCGACGTAGTCCGCGCTCGCGCGGTCCATGCCGCCCTGCTCCTGCTGCGCGCCACGCCAGATGTTGCCGCCCCCGACGACGACCGCGACCTGGACGCCGAGCTTGGCGGTCTCGGCGATCTCCGACGCGACGGTCGAGAGCATGTCCTGGCTGATGCCGTAGCTCTGGGAGCCCATCAACGCCTCGCCAGAGATCTTGATGAGGATGCGCTTGAACGCGGGCTGGGGCGGCACGGCGCGAGGCTATCACCGCCGGCGTCGCCGAACGATTGAGATCGCGGCGAGGATTGTTCATGATAGGGCGCTGATGAGTGGGGGCGACGAGGTCGACATCGAAGCGCGCTTGCGCGACGAGGTCGCGCGGCTGCGGTCGCTCACCGACGAGATCCCCGCGCTCCTGGCGTACTGGGACGCGACCCAGCACTGCCAGTTCGCGAACCGCGCCTACCTGACGTGGTTCGGCGTCTCGGCGGAGGCGATGGTGGGCATCTCGATGCGCCAGCTGCTGGGCCCGATCTACGCCCTGAACCTGCCCTACATCGAGGGCGCCCTCCGCGGCGAGCCGCAGACCTTCGAGCGCGTGATCCCCGATCCCCACGGCGGCCCGCCGCGCTACAGCCTCGCGCGTTACGTGCCCCACGTCGTCGACGAAACGACGCTCGGCTTCTTCGTGCTGGTGAGCGACGTCTCCACGCAGGAGCGCCGGTTCCGCGCGATGATGGACGCGACCCCCATCCCGTACGCGCTCAACGACGCCCAGCTCAACATCACGTACGTGAACCACGAGTTCGTGCGGGTGTTCGGCTACACGCTCGCGGAGATCCCGACGGTCGACGCGTGGTGGCCCCTCGCCTACCCCGACGAGGTGTATCGCGCGTGGGTGAGCAGCGAGTGGACCCGCCGGATCGAGGTCGCGCAACGCGAGCGACGCCCGTTCGAGCCCTTCGAGGCGCACGTGCGCGCCAAGGACGGGACCATCAAGACCGTCCGCGCGCACGCGTCGTCCCTCGGCGGCGAGATGTCGGGCACCTCCTCGTCGTCCTCTACGACCTCACCGAGACCCGGCGGCTCGAGCGCGAGCGCGAGCAGCTGCAGACGATGCTGGCGCACTCGCAACGGCTCGACAGCATCGGGCGTCTGGCCGGCGGGATCGCCCACGACTTCAACAACCTGCTGAGCGTCATCATCTCGTACACCGAGCTGGCCATCGACGGGATCCGGGACAACCCCCCGATGGCGGCTGACCTGGGCGAGATCATGGAGGCGGCACGCCGCGCCGAGCTGCTCACGAGCCAGCTGCTCACGTTCAGCCGGCGCGACTCGAAGAAGGTCGAGCTCGTCGATCTCAGCCAGCTCCTGGGGCGGGCCGGCCGGATGCTCCACCGGGTCCTCGGCGAGGAGGTCCATCTCACCATCCGGGGCAACGACCACCCCCACGTCGTGCAAGGCGACGCGGCGCAGCTCGAGCAGGTGGTCGTCAACCTCGCCGTCAACGCGCGCGACGCGATGCCCACCGGGGGGGCCCTCTCGCTCGCGCTCGCCGACGTCGAGCTCGACGCCGATCAGGCCGCGCTCCACGGCCTGATCGCGGGCGCGTACGTCGAGCTCGCCGTGCAGGACTCGGGCGGCGGGATGGACGAGTTCACCAGGGACCACATCTTCGAGCCGTTCTTCACGACCAAGAGCGTCGGCAAGGGCACCGGCCTGGGGCTCGCGATGGCGTTCGGGGTCGTCCAGCAGTGCGGCGGGACGATCGGGGTCGACACCGCGATCGGCGAGGGCTCGACGTTCCGCATCCACCTGCCGCGCGTCGTCGATCCGACGCTGGTCGACAAGGGCGTTCCCGCGCGGGCGCCGACCACCGCCACGCCGGGCGACCAGAGCATCCTGCTCGTCGAGGACGACGCGGCCGTGCGCCGGGTCGTGCAACGCATCCTCGTACACGCCGGCTACCGCGTGATCTCCTGCGCGTCGCCGGAGGAGGCGCTCGAGTACGTCGAGCAGCCCGGGACCCACGTGGACCTGCTGTTCACCGACATCGTGATGCCCCGGATGCGCGGGACCGAGCTGGCGCAGCGCGTGAGCACACTCGCGCCGGCCACGAGGATCCTGTTCATGTCGGGCTACGCGCACCTCGAAGGCGAGACGTCCCTCGCGCACCCGATCGTCCAGAAGCCGTTCCAGCGCCACGACGTGCTCGCGCAGGTCGCGGCGCGCCTGCGCGGCTGAGCGCCGGCGCGTCGCGCCGACGATGATATGGTCGGCGCGCTCATGCGCCACCTTCGATCGCTCGTCGTCCTCCTCGCTGCGTGCAGCGGTGGATCCAGGCCCCCGACCACGACACCGCCGACGCCGGTCGCGCCGGTCGCGCCGGTGGCGCCCATCGCGCAGGTCACCCCGGTCGCCCCGGTCGCCCCGGTCGTGATGGATCTCGCGGCCTCGGGCATCGTGCCCGCGTGGCTCGATCGCAGCGTCGATCCATGCACCGACTTCTTCGCCTACGCGTGCGGCTCGTTCCTCAAGACCGCGGTGATCCCACCGGATCGCTCCGGCTGGAGCGCGATCCTGGTCGTGATGAAGGAGAGCGAGGAGCTGCTCCGCACCGTGCTCGAGGGTGCCGCGGCCGCGCCCACGCCCGACGCGGACACCGCCAAGCTCGGCAGCTACTACGCCTCGTGCATGAACGAGCCGAAGATCGACGCCGCGGGCGTGACGCCGGCCAAGGCGCTGCTCGAGCTCGCGGCCTCCGCGAAGGATCCGACGGCGACCGCGGCCGCGATCACCGCGCTGCACGCCCAGGGGATCACGCCGTTCTTCGACATCGGGCCGCAGCAGGACTTCATGGACGCGACGAAGGTCATCGTCGGCCTCGATCAGGCCGGCATGGGCCTGCCCGATCGCAGCTACTACCTCGACGCCAAGGGCTCGATGCCGCGGACCCGCGCGGTCTACGCCAAGCACGTCGAGCGCATGTTCGGGCTCGCCGGTCAGGCCCCGAAGCTCGCCGCGGCGTCGGCGGCGGCGGTGATGCGCGTCGAGACCGCGCTGGCCAGGCTCGCGCAGGACAAGGTCACGCGCCGCGATCCGCACCAGATCTACCACCGCGTCGAGCGCGCGGGCCTCGAGCAGAAGGTCGCGCCGACGTTCCCGTGGGGGACCTACCTCGCGGGCGTCGGGCTCCCGACGGCGACCGCGATCAGCGTGAACAGCACGAGCTACTTCGCCGGCGTCGCCAAGCTCATCCAGACCGAGAAGCCGGAGGTCCTCCAGGCCTACCTGGCGTGGAAGGTGCTGAGCGCCACCGCGAGCGAGCTGGCCCGGCCGTTCGTCGAGGAGCGGCTCGTGCTCGACAAGGAGCTGCACGGCGTGACGGCGTTGCCGCCGCGCTGGCGCACCTGCGTGAACCACGTCGACGAGGATCTCGGCGAGCTGCTGGCGCAGAGCTACGTCAAGCAGCGCTTCGCGGGCGATGCGAAGGCGCGCGCGACCGACCTGACCAAGGCGATCTTCGCGGCGATGCGCGCGACGATCGACACGCTGAGCTGGATGGACGCCGACACGCGCGCCGCCGCGAAGCAGAAGCTCGACAAGATGGCGTCGCTGATCGGCTATCCCGACAAGTGGCGTCAGTACACCTTCGCGGTCGCGCGCGACGACTTCTTCGGCAACGTCCGCGCCGCGGCCCGCTTCGAGGCCGCGCGCCGGATGGCGAAGGTCGGCAAGCCCGTCGATCGCTTCGACTGGCAGATGACGCCCCCGACGGTGAACGCGTACTTCGACGGCTCGCTCAACGAGATCGTGCTGCCCGCGGGCCAGCTGCAGCCGCCGTTCTTCGGCGCCACGTTCCACCCGGCGGTGAACTTCGGGTCGACCGGCGGCGGCACGATCGGCCACGAGATCACGCACGGGTTCGACGACGAGGGCAGCCAGTTCGACGGCGACGGCAACCTGCGGGACTGGTGGAGCAAGCTCACGAAGGCGAAGTTCGCCGAGGCGACGCAATGCGTCGTCGATCAGTACGCCGCGTACGAGGCGGTGCCGAAGGTGAAGCTCGACGGCAAGCTCACCGCCGGCGAGAACATCGCGGACATCGGCGGCGTGAAGCTCGGCTACCAGGGCTATCAGATGTGGAAGGCCGCGCAGTCGACGCCGCCGCCGGCCAAGGTCGACCAGTACACCGACGACCAGCTCTACTTCCTGGCCTACGGCCAGTCGTGGTGCGACAAGCGCACCGACGCCAAGCTCGAGTCCGACGCGCGCTCGGATCCCCACTCGCCGCCGAAGTGGCGCATCAACGGGGTGATCGTCAACCAGCCCGGGTTCGGCGCGGCGTTCGGCTGCAAGGTCGGCACGCCGATGAACCCCGGCAAGCAGTGCGCGGTCTGGTGAGCGTCTAGTTAGCGGCTCGCGGCTTTGTCGGCGAGCAGCGCAGCGTTCGCGCGCTCGATCAGCTCGGCGAGCACCTCGCCCTCCGCCTCGACCACGCCGAAGCTCGCGGTGATCGCGCTCTCGGCGAGCTTGGCGTCGACGATGTGGGCACGGCAACGCTCGGCGACGATCTTCGCGCCGTCGAGCGGCGTGCCCGGCATGACGATCGCGAACTCGTCGCCCCCGAGGCGGAAGCACGTATCGATCACGCGGGTGTGCGCCTTGAGCACCGTCGCGATGTCGCGCAGGATCTGATCGCCCGTCGCCTGGCCGAACAGATCGACCGCGGTCGTGAAGCCGGCGAGGTTGAGCAGCGCGAGCGAGAACGTCTGCCCGTAGCGCTTGTTGCGCGTGAGCTCGGCCGCGACGCGCTCGTCGAACGCGCGGCGGTTCTCGAGGCCGGTCTGCGCGTCGTGCGTGCTGTCGTAGCGCGGGCGCGGGAAGCTGTGCGCGCGGTGGAGCGCGATCGAGATGATCGTCGCGAGCAGGCGCAGCGTCTCGACGTCCTCGTCCGTGAACGCCTGCGGCTTGGCCGCGACGATCTCGAGGATGCCGACCGCGTGCTCGCCGTACATCAGCGGCACGTCCGCGATCGAGGCCACGCCCCGCGCGCGGGTCTCGACATCGGCCCGCGCGTCGGTCGCGACGTCGTCCACGCGCATCGCCTTGCGCTCCACGATGCAGGTCGTGGCGGCGACGTGGCTCGCCAGCGCGATGCGGGCGCCCAGGGTCGCCTTGGGCGTGCCGTGGACCGTGCGGCACACGAGGTCCTCGCCTTCGACCAGGGCGATGACGACGCCCATGGCGCCGGTCAGCGCGCCGGCGCGCTCGGCCGCGATCCGCATCACGTCCTCTGCACCCATCGAGCTGCCGGCGATCGCGTTCTGGAGCTCGATCACCGCGAGCAAGCGCGCTGGGCTCGGTACCGCGGTCCCCTGGCTCATAGGAGGCATCATACAGGCGGCTCCTCCAGTAGCCAGATTGGGGTCGACCGTTTCTCGGGTCGGCTGTCTCCGGCGATGCGCTAGATCCTTGGATCAATTGGAAACGCGCGTGGCACGGCGGGTGCTCTAGGTCAGCTCACCATGATGAAGACCTCGCTGCTCACCATCGTCGCCATCTCGTCGCTCAGCTCCATGGCGTTCGCTGACAAGCGCCCGGTCACGCAGGCGGCCGCCAAGGTGGTGGCGTCGGCGCCGACGATGCTGAAGACGCCGAAGCTGGCGAAGGCGGCGGCCCCGAAGGTCGTCGCGCCGCTCGCGACGGACCTGTCGATCACCGAGATCGACACCAACCTCGAGTTCGGCAAGTCCTACGAGATCCTCGACCGCAGCCACGACCTCAAGGACGCCAAGGTCGAGGAGTCGAGCCTCAAGATCAAGGCCGAGTCCGGCATCGGTCAGGCGCCGATCACGGCGTCGCGCCTCGCCGACCTCGAGTACTGCTGGGACCGCATGCCGGCCGCGCGCCGCGCCGCCGACACCACCGCGGTCGTGAAGCTCGCGATCGAGCCGATCGGCTCGGTCGCCATCGCGACCGTCACCGGCGACATGCACCCCGAGCTGCGCAAGTGCATCGTCGCGGCGGCCGGCCGCTGGCGCTTCCCGGTGGCCGACGACGCCACCGAGGTCGAGTACGCGGTCGCGCTCAAGACGACCGTCCTGAACAAGTAACGACTTCCTGACCACCGGTTCTGACGCGTTCAACGTCTCGAGCCTCGCGTCGACCTCGACCTCGACGTTGCCCCCAACCTTGACGCGTTCGACGGCGACGTTGAGCTTGCTCCCATCGTTGAGGTTGGACGTTGCCACCCGGCGCTGCCATGCCGTCGGTCGACGACAACGCAGGGAGCAAGCTCAACGTCGCCGTTCAAGGCGACAACGGATGGGGTCGACGACGAAGTCGACGTCAAACGCGTCAACGACAGTGATTGGTCAGAACCCTCGTGCCCTGGTACTAGAAGACCTTGTCGAGCGCGGTGAGCAGCCCCTTGAGGTCCGCCTCGTTGAGCGAGCCATCGACGTTGATCTCGGTGCCCGCGCCGCTCAGCTTGATGGCCTTGAGGAACTTCGCCGCGACCGGCGCCTTCTTCTCGGCCTTGCCGACCGCCTGGGCCAGCTCGCCCTGCCCCTCCTTGAGCATCTTCGACGCGACCGCGGCCGACTCGGCGACGAGCTTGCCGGCGCCCTTGAAGGTGCCCTTGTCGAGCGTGATCGAGCCAAAGCCGCCCTTGATGCCGTCGTCGTTGATGAGCCCGGCGATCATGAACACGCCGGCCGTGCCGGCCTTGCCGAGGTAGCTCGCGAGGTCACCGGTCGCCGCCGTGCCCTTCATCGCCGCGTCGATGAGGTCGCGCTTCTCGGGGTTGGTCGAGAACACGACGACGTCCTTGGCTGCCCACGACGCGTACATGCTGGTCTGCCCGGCGATGACGTACTCGGAGACCTTGCCGGCCTTGACGGTCAGCTTCGCCTTGGCGTCCATGCTCGCGATCATCTTGCCCGCGCACGCGACGAGCTTGGCCTCGTCGACGCCGGCGAGCCCGACGGCGACCACGCCGTCACCGTGGGCGTCGAGCGCGATGCTGACGTCGCTGATGGCGTCGAACGGGTCGAGGCCGCAGGTCGTCTTGACCATCGTGAGCGCCATCTTGGCGTCCTTCTCCTTGTCGACGAACTCCTGCACGACGGCCGAGAACGACTTCGTCCCCTTCTTGATCGCGGCGACATCGATGGAGATCGCGGCGATCGTCCCGGCGGGCAGCTTGGACTTGAGCACCGTCCACGACCTGGTGTCGGCAGCGGCGGTGGATGCGAGCGCCGCGGTGAGCGCGAGTGAAGACAGCAGCTTGACGTTCATTTACCCTCCTATAGCCGCCTGGGACGACGAGGGGCAAGACCGTATTCATCCGTCAGAGATCGAACGCGCCGAGCGAGAACTTGTTGCTCGTCGTGTCGAGGACCTGGAACGTCCGCTTCGCGCGATCGGTGGGCAAGAGCCCCTTCACGCTCGACACCCGCCCGGCGTCGGTGACCACGAAGTACCGTCGCCCCGCCGGCATGCGGGTGCGATCGCCGATGTACTTGAGGAACTCCTTGTTGTTGGTCGGCGGGAACGACGTGCGCATCTCGGGCAGGTAGTCCCAGATCTCGCCGCCCGACCAGAACTGCTCGCCGCGCCAGTATAGCTGCCAGGCGATCAGGCGATCCGCGTCGATCGCGTAGAGCGGCGGCCGCTTTCGTGGGGTGTTGGCCTTGGGGTCGATCTCCTTCGCTCGCACGAGCTTGGCGCGCTCGCCGGGCGCGAGCGTGAGCTCGATCGTGTGCGCGCCGATCGTCGTGACGGCGCCGGTCAGCACGATCGTCTGCTCGATGATGCGCTCGTCCTCGGGCTTGCGCAGCTGGACGGTGAGCGTCATCGGCTGGCCGAGCTGGAGGTCGTCGGGGATCATCGTGTCGAACGCCCACGTGTCGCGCGGCGTGCCCCAGTCGGCGGCGAGCGACGCGCGATCGAAGTAGACGAGCGTCTGCCCGTAGATCGTGCGCTGCTCGTAGTAGGTGCGCATCGCCTCGCGCATGCCCCAGTGCGGCGATCGCGACGGCGCCGGCGATCGCGAGCGCGAGGAACGCGTCGGAGGTGTCGATCGCCCACGGCTCGGCCGAGGGCCACGCGCGGTCGTAGCGGAACACGAACATCTCGATCCACCGCTCGGGCTCGAACATCAGGTCGCGCCCGATGAGGAACACGATCGCGATGCCGAGCGCGGCGTACAGCGGATGCAGGCGCTCGCGGCCGGCGAGCAGATCGTCGAGGAAGAACGCGACGAGGATCGCCAGCGCCGGGATCGCCGGCAGGATGTAGTGGTGGAACTTGGTCTGGATGACGCAGAACAGCGTCACCGCGGCGACGGCCCACAGGGTCATCATGAACCGCACGCGGCCCTCGCGCGTCGACGTGCGCGACCGGAGCAGCCCCGCGGCGAGCGCGGCCGGCAGCAGCGCGGCCCACAGCCACATGCCGTGGCCGATCTGCGAAACGTAGTACTCGAACGTCCCCGGCGAGTTGTCGACGCCGGTCGTCGCGCGGTTGAGCACGTGGGTGAACACGTACTCGTTGACCCACGCGAAGCCTGCCTTGGCCCAGATCGCGAGGTGCCAGGGCAAGAACACGACGAGCGCGAGCGCGATGCCGCGCTTGAGCTCGAACAGCCCACCCAGCAGCTGCTGCCAGCGCCCGAGCACGAGCACGTGGAACACGCCGACGACCCCGACGACCGCGAGCCCGGGGGGCCCCTTCGCGAGCACGCTGACGCCGAGCAGCGCGTAGCAGCCGAGCATGTAGATCTGGCTCATCCTCGTGAGCGGCGACATCGCGAGGATCTTGTCGGCCGCGCGATCGGTCGCCGCCCAGCTGCGCGTGAACGGCAGCGCGAGCACGCGGATCAGCAGGCGATCGGGCGCGCGCCGATCCCAGCGCGCGAGCCGCGGCCACCGCGCCGTCGGATCGGTACGCAGGCGCCGGGAAAACGGCGCGCCGAGCAGGAGCATCGGCACGCGGAGCACGAGGAAG
>JAPLLF010000512.1 GCA_026387715.1 Pseudomonadota bacterium | reverse complement strand
CGATCTGGGTGCTGGTCGCCCGCCGGATCGCGCGCGAGCTGCCGGCGCTCGCGATCGAGCACGTCTCGCAGGAGGCCAAGGACGTCGACGCGGCGGTCGACGATCGCGCGGTCGCGGCGCTGGTCAAGGAGCTCGACGGCCCCCGCGCCGAGCGCGCCGCCGAGGTGCTCGTGCGCCTGCACGAGCGCGGCCGCGTCGACGCCGCCCCGGCGCTCGCGCGCGTGACCACGCGGCGCGGTGGCGCGCTGCTGTGGCGCTCGCTCATCGCGGTGCTCGACGGTCGGGCGGAGGCCCACGGGTTCGAGATCGCCGCCGCGGCCGCGACCGCCCCGCCGCGCGAGCTCGAGCTCGCGGTCCGCGCGATCGGGCTCGCGGGCGGCGTGCCCGACGACGCGACCCTGCGCTGGCGCGATCACGCCGATGCCGCGGTCGCGATCACCGCGGAGGTCGCGCGGCTGCGGCTCGAGGCCCGCGGCGAGGAGCTCCTCGACGAGCTGTGCGTCGAGATCGCGGTGGGCCTCGCCGCGGACGCGCGCGATCGTGCGCTCGGCGCCGCCCGTCACCTCACGCGCGCGCTCCGGCGCGGCCGTGGCGATCGCGCGAGTCGGCTCGCGGGCTACGCCGCGCTCGGGCGCGTCGTCGACGAGGTGCGCGAGATCCGCAGCGCGGAGCTGTCGTTGCTCCGCGCGGATCTGCTCGAGCTCGCGCGCGAGCGCGTCGAGCAGGGCGCGAGTCAGATCGCGCCACCCGAGGCGTTGACGTCGCTGATGCGCTCCGACGCCACGACCGACGTGGCTCCCGAGACGGCCGCGGCGCTGCGGCTGTACGGCGCGCTGCTCGCCGGCGCCGATGCGATCGATCCCGAGGATCTCCGGCGCGTCGCGCACGCGCTCGGCGAGCCCGACGACGAGGTCCGCGACGCCGCCGAGACCGCGCTCGCGGCGCTCGGCCCGGCCGCCGCGGGCGAGCTGATCGCGACCGCCGCGTGGGGCCGGCGGCGGGCGCGCGATCGTGCGGCCGCGCTGCTGCACGACCTGCCGGTCACGCCCGCGAGCCTGGATCGCCTGGTGGATGCCGAGCTCGACGCGCTCGAGCAGACCAACGCCGCGCTCGCGATCATGACCGAGCCTGGCGACGAGTTGATCGCGCGCCGGCTCGACGAGCGCCTCCACGAGATCGCCCACACGGTGCTGCTGCTCGTCGCGGCGCGGCGGCGGTCGCGCGCGATCCAGCGCGCGGCGATCGCGTGGCGCCACGCCCGCGGGGCCCAGGAGCGCGCGCGCACCCTCGCGGTGATCGAGGCCGCGCTGCCCCGCGCGCTCGTGCATCGCCTCGTCGAGGCGGTCGACGCGCTGTCGCCGCGCGAGCGCGCCTCGGCCCTCCAGGCCGCCGGCGGCGAGCTGCCCGCGCGCGAGGCCGTGATCCGCGCGGAGCTCGCCGGCCGCGATCGCCTGGCGCGCGCGCTCGTGCTGCACGCGCTCGGCGCGAGCGGCCGCAGCGCGCACCGCGAGGCGATCACGGCGGCCGCGACCGCCGAGGTCGAGCAGACCGGCCCGGTCGATCTGCTGCGCCGGCTCACCCAGGCGATCGATCACGCGCCCGCGGTCGACGACGCCAGTTCCACGAACGAAGGAGTGCCCGAGATGCCCAGTCGTGTCGAGACCTTGATGGCCCTCGGGCGCGTGCCCCTCCTCGCGTCGCTGTCGACGCGTCAGCTCGCCGACGTCGCCGAGCGCGCGCGCTGGTCGACGGCCCGCGAGGGCAGCGTGGTGGTGACCGCCGGCGATCCGATCGACGCGCTGATCGTCGTCGACGAGGGCGAGCTACAGCTCGGCGAGCGCGTGATCGGCAAGGGCGAGGTCGTCGACGAGCTCGCGTGCGTGGCGCCGGTGGCCTCGGCCACCGACCTGCGGGCGCGCCGCGCGTCGCGGCTGATCCGGCTCGAGCGCGTCGACTTCGAGGAGCTCGTCGACGACGTCCCGGGGCTCGCGGCGGCGGTGTGCCGCTCGCTCGGCGAGCGGGCGCGACGCGCGGAGGACCAGGCGTACCGGTCGCCGCTCGCGTCGAAGGGCTAGCTATTCCGGCGCCTTGAGGTTGCGCGTGCAGGCGGTCATCGCGGACATGTTGTCGGCCTTCTGGAGGCACGCGATGACCTCGGAGCTCCAGCTGTCCTTCGTGCAGGTCTCGGCCGTGCTCTTCACGATCTTGGTCCGGTCCTGCTCGAGCGCGGCCTTCTGCGCGACGTCGGTGGTCGTGTCGATCAGCACCATCGCGACGCGCACGCCGATGTCGAGACATTCCGGACGCGTCTGGATCTTCGGCGCGACCGGGCGGCCCGAGCCGGCGCTCCCCGAGCCGGGCTGCGCGGCCGCCTCGTCGGTGGGGGTGGGCGCCGCGGGTGCCGCATCGGGCGCGACCAGTTGCACGGGCGCCGGCGGCGGGGGCGGTGGGGCCTTCTTCGGGGGTGGTTGCAGGTCACACGCAGCGACGATGGCGAGCAGGACGCAAGCGAATCTCACGCGCCTAGTATGCGCCGCTCAGGGCACGGTGTCGCTGGCCCCGACGACCTCCCAGTGCCCGTGGCGATCCGCCACGCGATCGCGCGTGGGTGACACCACGACCCGTGCGCCGTCGCACGGGCTCGCTGCGTCGCCGATCATCAACACCCCATCGCGGACCTCGATCACCTCGGGGGTAGCCTCCCACCGCGCCGCGCCCGCCGCGATCGGCCGGACGATCTGGGTGGTGAGCTCGAGCTCGTGGCACGCCCCATCCACGAGCATCCAGGTGAGGTGCGTGCCGTCGGCCGAGAACCCGAGCCGCTCGACCTGCCGCGGTGTCCTGCGCGAACAGCTGGACGCCCGAGAGCACGTCGTACACCGCGAGCTCGCGCCGCGCGATCGCGTGGTGGCGGCCCTGCGCGTCGAATGCCACGACGTGCTCGTGGCCCGCGCGCCGCCCCCGATCGTCGGCGAGCCGGCTGCCGTCGAGCGCGCTCCACGCGCGCGTCCCGTGCGGCGACGTCTCGACGAGCATCGCGTCGGTCAGCCGCTGACACTGCTCGGGCGGGCCGCCGACCTCCCAGCGCGTGCCGGTCATCGCGAGCGCGGCGATCGGTCGGCCGCTGCGGCCGTCGCACAGGAGGTCACCCGTGACCAGGCGCTCGCCGTTCGGCGAGAACGCGGCGTCGATGAAGGTCGTCGCGTCGCGCTCGACGAACGTGCGTCCGACCCGGCTCCACACGCGGATCACGTCGCCGTCCCGCGTGATCCGTGGATCGTCGGTCGGCGCGAGCGAGGCGACGCTCGTGCGCCGGCCGGTCTCGCGATCCCACGCGATCGCCGTGCCGTCGTCGCCGAGCACGCCGATCTTCGCCGGGGCGACCGCCAGCTGGCCGCGCAGGGACGTCCGGTACTCCTCGACGACCGCCTCGTCGAGCGGGATCCGCGGTGGTCGCAGCGCCCGCAGCCAGGCTCGCGGGGGCCACCACGCGCGCCACGCGGCCATCATCGCGCGCAGCTCGGCCGCGTCGCCGGGCAGCGGTGGCCGGTGCGCGTAGAAGCTCGCCTCGCCCTCCGCCCCGAGCCAGCCACACCGCGCCACGAGGCACGTCCGCACGAGCGCCGGGCGCTCGGTGAGCAACGCGAGGTCGAGCCACAACGCACGGGCGATCCACCCGAGGGCGCCGGATCCCGTCCACTCCGCGATCAGCGCGGGCAGCTGGCGGGCCTCGGCCTCGTCGAGCAGCCGGACGAGGTGGTCCTCCGGACGCATCTCTTGGCAAGTTCGGCCAGAACGGGCGCTGTCCGGGGCAGCGCCGGGGTAGCCGCTCAGCTACGGCGGCGATCAGCCGCCGACGAACGGGCGCGCCTGCACGATCCAGAACTCCTCGCCCTCGAGCACCCACTCGACGTCGAGCGGGTGACCGTGTGTGAATACCGGGAGGAACGCCGTGACCATCGCCGACAGCTTCTTGGCGCGTGCCTCCGTGAGGATCACGCCCGAGCCCTCGGGCACCGGGATCTCCTTGGTGCCGCCCGTCTCGTCGAACACGAGCATCACGCCGTCGTCGGACCGCGAGATGATCTTCGTGCCGTCGTTGGTCGGGTCGAAGATGATCTGCTCCGGCACCTTCTGGCCCTGGACGACCCGCTCGCCGAGCCCCCACTTGGAGTTGATCGTGAACGAGTGGTCGTCGGTCGTGTCCCACAGGTTCTTCGTCACGAGCACGCCGGCCGCCGTCGCGTTGACGCCGACCTGTACGAGCACCGCCGCGAACACCTGGTGGTGATCGATGCCGAACGCCGAGCGCTCGTCGACGGCGCGCAGGTTCCAGAGCGACGCCCACACGACCTTGAGCGCCTCGCCGAGCTCCTTCTTGCCCACCACGTTGCCGACGGTGTCGTACAGGCCCGCGCCGTTGAAGCCCGGGAGGTCCTCGGAGTTCGTCGAGCTGCGCACGAACACGCCCTTGCCGCCGAGCTTGAGCCGCACGCGCTTGTAGATCAGGTCGAGGGTCGCGGGATCGACCGGCGCATCGGTGATCGCCTTGCGGAGGCCGTCGAGCGCGGCCTTGCGCCACACGGTATCGGTCGCGAACCGCTTGTCGGTGAGCACGGCCTCGACCTTGGCGTCGAGCCCGTGCTGCTTCATGTGCTGGACGTAGTAGTAGAACGGCACCCCGAACCCCGCGGGCACGCGCACGCCGGGCAGGTTCGCGGTCACGATCTCGCCGAGGTTCGACGCCTTGGTGCCGTAGCGCACGACGTCCTTCGCGCGCTGGCGCGTGAGCATCGCGAGCCGTGGGGACGTGAGGTCCGCCGTCGGGAGGTCGATGTGCCTGGCCGCGATGACCCGGTTGGCGAGCTCGGTGATCTCCGCGGCGGTCGCCTCGCGCAGCACCATCGAGGTGTCGTTGACCTCGTAGTACACGACCTTGCCGTCGAGCTTGCCGTACTTCTCGCGCGCCTTCTTGTCGCCCGCGTTGGGGATGCCCCACGCGTTCGCGCGCAGGTTCACGTGCGACAGCGGCGTCGAGAACGCGCTCGCCAGGATGCCCGCGACCGGCGTGATGTCCGGGTAGCTCTCCTGCAGGAGCACGATGTCCCCGCGATCGAACGTCGCCTTCTCGTACGGCGTGCCGATCGGCACGACCTTCAGCTTGCCGACGGCCTTGCCCCGGGTGAACGCCTGGTACTCCGCGCTCTTGTAGATCTCGTCGTT
Source organism: Pseudomonadota bacterium (assembly GCA_026387715.1). Lineage (GTDB taxonomy): Bacteria > Myxococcota_A > Polyangia > Haliangiales > Haliangiaceae > JABFXX01. Next base: position 10,601 of record JAPLLF010000512.1, on the reverse strand, counting down.
GGTCACCGACGTGAGGCCGCGCTTGACGACCTCGTTCGCGACCTTCTGCTGCATCGTCGAGTCCGGGCGGAACGGCAGGTGCTTGATGAAGAACGCCTCCTCGATGCGCTTGCTCACGCGCATCACGTCGTCGGCGCCGATCTTGTCGCCCTCCCAGAACGAGAACGACCAGCGGTCCACCTTGAGGTGGTGCGTGAGGTAACAGAGGATGAAGCGCGGCTTCACCTTCTCGTAGTTCTTGTTGTATTCGCGGATGTTGTCGGCGGTCCACGCCTTCTTGAGCAGCACCCCGAGGACGAAGTCCGCGTGGATGTTGAACAGGTTGACGTCGAAGAAGTAGATGTCGTTCGTCTTCACGTCGATGATGAACTTGCCGAGCTCGTCGGTCGCGACGATCTTCGAGTAGGTCTTCCACGTCTTGGCGTCGGGGATCGCGCGGACGTACGCCTTGGTCTCGGTCGCGTGCGCGGGCCGCGCGTTGCCGACGACGAGTCCGACCAACATCAGGAAGACGAGATGCTTCAGCACCTCGCGATAGTACGCATATATAGTCCGCCGCGTGCACGTGTCACCTGCCACTGCGAAGGCCGCGAAGCTCGCGGTGATCGTCGCCGCGCTCGGCTACTTCGTCGACATCTACGATCTGATCCTGTTCGGCATGGTCCGCACGCGGAGCCTCGCCGAGCTCGGCATCACCGGCGCGGCGGCGACCAACGAGGGCATCTACCTGCTCAACATGCAGCTGGGCGGCATGCTGCTCGGCGGCATCGTGTGGGGCGTCATCGGCGACAAGCGCGGCCGGCTCGCCGTGCTGTTCGGCTCGATCACGATCTACTCGGTCGCGAACATCGCCAACGGGCTGGTCCACAGCGTCGACACCTACGCGCTGTGGCGGTTCGTCGCCGGCGTCGGCCTCGCCGGCGAGCTCGGCGCCGGCATCACGCTGGTCAGCGAGCTGATGGGCAAGCACGAGCGTGGCGTGGGCACGACCGTGGTCGCCGCGCTCGGCGTCTCCGGGGGCGTCGCGGCGGGCCTCGTCGGCGGCGCGTTCCCTGGCATCGGCGTCGACTGGCGCACCGCGTACTTCATCGGCGGCGGCATGGGCATCGCGCTCCTGCTCCTGCGGATCGGCGTGGTCGAGTCGGGCATGTTCAACGCGGCGGTCGCGAAGGCGGCCGTCGTGCGCGGCAACTTCTTCCAGCTGTTCACCAACAAGCAGCGCTTCCTGCGCTACCTCGCGATCATCCTCGTCGGCGTGCCGGTCTGGTACGTGATCAGCATCCTGTTCGTGTTCGCCAAGGAGCTCGGCGGGGCGCTCGGCCTGTCGCCCGAGCCGAGCCCGGCGACCGCGCTGTTCTTCTGCTACGCCGGGGCCGCGGTCGGCGGGTTGGTGTCGGGGTACGTGAGCCAGCGGCTGCGCTCGCGCAAGCAGGCGCTCGGCATCTTCCTGGGCGCGTCGGTCGTGATGTCGACGCTGTACTTCGCGATCGGCGGCATGTCGCTCACGGTGTTCTACGCGATGTGCGCGTGCGGCGGGCTCGCCTCGGGGTACTGGTCCGTGTTCGTGTCGACGGCCGCGGAGCTGTTCGGCACGAACCTGCGCGCGACGGCGACGACCACGGTGCCGAACTTCGTGCGCGGGTCCGCGGTCCTGCTCACGACCGGGTTCAAGGCGCTGATCCCGGAGACCGGGATCGTGACCGCCGCGATCATCGTCGGGGTCGGATCCTTCATCGTCGCCGGCATCGGCCTGTGGACGCTGAAGGAGACCTTCGGCGTCGACCTCGACTTCATCGAGGAAGCGTGAAGCTCGGGATGCGTCCGTCGTTGGTCGCGCCGTCGCCGTTCGGGACCCACGCGGTGGCGCTCGTCGTGTTCGCCGCGGTGTAGCGGAAGATCAGCTGCGCGCCCGGGGCGTAGACGGCCTCGCTCGCCGGCTGGTCGAGCTCGTAGGCCGTCGCCGAGAAGTCGACGCCCGGTTTCGGATCGAAGTGCGTGGTCCACTGCGCGAGGGGCGCGTCGACCCCGGCGGTCCGCACCGCGAGCTCGAACGTCATGTCCACCGACTTGATCACGGCGCAGTCGAGCACGACGTGCCAGCTCCCCGCGGGGATGCCGGTGACCAGGTCGAATTCAGCTTCTTGAGAGCCGCCCGGGCTCCCGACACCAGGTGCTCAAAAGGGAGCGGGTTCGGTGTCGACGAGCTTCACCTGGGTCTCGCTGCCATCGGGCGCGATCCACAGCGTCCTGGGATTGCCGGCCGGTGGGGCATCGTCGCAGCCCGAGAGAGCGAGCACGAGCAGCGAGTGGGACAGACGATTCATGGCTTCTCCACGATGTAGACGGCGATGAAGTGCGACGGCTCGGGGGTGGTCTCGCTGAGGAGCTTGAGGCCGGCCTTCTGGGCCGACGCCAGCGACTTCGCGCTGCGGTGCGTGCGGTTCGTGATCACGATGCGGCCGCCCGGCTTGAGCGCGGTGGCCGCCGCCTTGAGCCACACCACCGGATCGGTGAAGTAGTGGTCGACCTCGGCGAGCAGGATCGCGTCGTAGCTGTTGGGCTCGAGGCCCGGCGCGTCACCGCTGACCAGGCGTGGCTCGACGAGATCCAGGAGGCCGGCGCTGGTGAGGCGCGGCTTGAGGAAGTTGTCGAGCACGACGCTGTCGATGTCGGTCGCGACCACCTTGCCGTTCGGGGCGACCGCGCGCGCGAGGTGCACGGTCAGCAAGCCCGAGCCGGCACCGACGTCGGCGACCCGGGATCCGGGCTTGAGCGCGAGCGCCTCGACGATCTTGTCGGGGCGGCGCTGCGCGTCGAACACCTGCTGATCGCGCGTGAGATCGGTGGTCCTGGCTTTCGCGCTGCCACCGCTACCGGCCTCGCTACCGGCGGACGTCTTCTCGCAGGCGGTGCCGAAGAGGGCCGCCGCGATGAAGAGTCCTACGAATCCTCTGTGCACGCCGCCGTAGCGTAGCGCGCTACAGGTCCTTCGGACGACCGAAGATGCCGGAGATCGCGATGCCGTTGGCGAAGTTCGCGATCACACGCTCGTCGCGTTTCGCGATGGCGTAGGCGATCGAGGCCATCGCCAGCTTCGCGGTGTTGTTCGAGTCGTACGCCGCGTCCTTGCCGTTGTTGCCGTAGCCACGGGCGTTGCCGTTGCGATCGACGCTGCCGTACCAGCCACTCTTGAGGTGTCCGGCGCTGTACACGTAGACGACGTTCGTGTTGCCCGGCGTGCCGTCGGGCCAGTTGTTGCGCGCCGTCGGATCCTTGGTCGTGTCGCCGTGGATCGTGATGACGGTCTCGTCGGCGAGCGACCGCATCGTGCTGTCGTCGGTGTTCGCCTGCAGGTCGTTCATGAAGCCGTCGAAGACCTTCTTCATCGACGCGGGGATCGTGTCGACGTCCCCGTTGAACGCACCGTGCGGATCGTCGCGCATCGCCGGGAGCACGACCGAGTTCGTGAGGCCCATCTTGAACGCCTTGACGCTCACGATGAACGCCTTCGCGATGTCGGCGACGTTGCCGCGCGTGTTGCCGTCGACGCCGTAGCGATCGAGGTCGGCCTGCTGGATCGCGAGCTTGTCGGCGAGGTTGGTCCCGAGGAACTTGGCCGCGCCCGACGCGGTGCCGTACGCACCCTTCGTCGTGGAGCGATCCGCCGCGCGGTTGAGCTGCGAGAACGCGTCGTAGTGCGCCTTGTAGAGCTGCGCATCGCCGAGCTTGCTGAGCAAACCGCCGGCGCGCGACGCCGCGCTGTTGAACAACCCGACGATGCCTTCGCCGCCGCCGACGTTCGCCGGGCGGGCGCTGCCGGGGGCCGTGCCGACGTCGACGTCGCCGATCGTGACAATCGGGATCACCGACGGCGAGGCGGACTGCAGCGCGCTCGCGACCGAGAAGATGTTGTTGCCGTTGAGGCCGACGACCGACTGCGGCTGGTTGGTGTGCGTCTCGTTGGCGCCGCAGGTGAACGCCGTCACCTGACGTCCGGCCGGGAGGTTCGCCCACGGGGTATCCGGGCCGATCACGAGCGGGTTGTCGGTCCCAACGACGTCGGTCTCCATCCCGATCTTGTGCCAGGCGAAGTTCGGGTTGCGCGCCTTGGCGATGTCCGGGTACGGCCAGAACAGCTGGAACCAGGCGAGGCCGCCGTTGCCGGCGACGATGTGCACCGAGCGCGCGGTCGCGGCCTCGGCGGCGGCGAACGCGACGCTGGCGCCCGCGCTCCGACCGAGGATGTCGAAGATGTTGGAGCGGGAGACGCCGAGGGCTGCACCCGCGGCGACGGTCCACTTGATGAGGGCGCGGCGAGAGAGCTCGTGGCGCTCGTCTCGTTCGGTCGACTTTGACTTTGCCATGGTGGTGGGGCTCCCTACTCGCAGGTGTAAGCCGCGGCCAGCATGGCCGCGACGGCTAGACGTTTACCGACCGCGTGATCACCGTCCGCCGCTTGCTGCACCGTGAGGTTACAGAACTCGAGGTGGGCGGTGGTCGCAGGCGTGCCGATGATGCAGGTGATGCCGTCGGCGCGACACGCGTCGGTGGCGTCGAACAGCTGCGCCGGCTGGCCGCCGACCTTGCAGCGCTCGAGGGTCGGCACGTTGTCGATCACCTCCTGCGCCGCGGCGGCGAAGATGTCGAACTCGCGCGAGGCGCCGGACGTCGTGACGCCGATGTTCTCGCGGATGCGGTTGGCGAAGTTCGGGGCGCCGAGGGCGTTGCCGCCGTTGCGATACAGATCGCCGGCCGACAGCCCGGCCTGGTTGCCCACGTTGACGCCGAGCGAGGTGAGCACCGCGCCGAGGGTCCGCACGCGGATCTTCGGGCAGCTGTGCACGCGCGACGTGTACTTCGGCGGGCCTTCCTTCTGGAGCCGGTCGATGATCTCCCACGGCGACGGGCCGCTGTTGTCGTGGTCGTACGTCGTGTCCTGCGCGCCGCTGGTGGAGCCAGGCGGCGGGGTGGTGTCGGGTTCGTTGGGGAGATCGGCGCTGCACGCGGCGAGCGCCGATCCGAGCAGCGAGAGTGTGACGAGGCTGATGCGCTTCATGATGATTTCCTCATTTCCTCGTCGGCTCAGAACTTCGTGAAGTCGTCGCTGGTGTAGACGGCGTAGATGAGGTCCTTCAGCTTGAAGCCACCTCCGCTGAACGCCGCGATCTGGGTCGCGATCGTGGCGGCGGGGACCTCCTGGAGGGTGTCGACGATGTCCGTCTTGCCCAGGGCCCAGTTCCACATGCGCGCGACGCCACACTTCGCGATCGCCGGATCGGCCGCCATCGCGGCGCCGAACGCCGGGATGTCCGCGGCCGGCACGCCGAAGCGCCACGCGGTGACCTCACCCGGGGGCAGGTAGTCGGAGAACACGGCGGGTGGCGCACCTTCGAGCGGCGTCGGCACGGCCATGTCGGTCTTGTACTGGCCGTTCATGTCGTAATACGCGAACAGCGGGGTGATGTGGTTGATCGTCGAGTGACAGTTCGCGCAGATGACCGCGGAGGTGTCCTGGAAGTTCACGCGACCGTTGCCGTTGGTCGGGCTCGAGATGCTCGCGAACGGCCACACGCCGGTGTAGGGCGACGCGCCGCCGACGTCGATCGACGAATCGGCGACCTCGGCGGGGAACTTCGTGCAGTCGAACGTCTCCTGGATCCACCGCACGCGGCGGAACGCGAAGTTCGAGAAGAACTGCTTGTGGACACCCGGGTTGGTGAGCACGCCGGCCTTGGGGCCGTTGTTCGTGCACTCGCCCGCCGCGAACGTGCCCGCACCCTCGTCGAAGGTCGGGCAGTTGTTCGCGTTCGCCGTCAACAGGTTCATGTACGAACCATTCTCGACGGAGAGCTGCGCGGCCATCGCGGGCGCGGTGTCGAACTCGGCGGTCTCGCCGAGTCGGAACGTGTCACGCCAGAAGTAGAACATCTGCTTGGCGTACGCGGGCCGGTTCATGTACTCGGCGACCCGCGCGTTGTAGAGCGACTTCTTCGTCGCCTCGTCCGGGGCGCTGCCGATCTCGACGATCTCGGTCATCGACGGGAGATCACCCGTGAGGCGGAGCGCGGCGATGCGGAGCGCGGCGCTGTAGTCGGTCACGCGCTCGGTGAGGCGCTGATCCCACTCGTCGAGCATGTTCGAGCCGGAGCCCGATCCGTCGTCCCCTCCGCCGTCCATCGGGACGCTATCGTTGCAGGCTGCTGCTGCTCCCAGCAGGGCTGCAGCTCCGCACGCGAGCGTTAACGAGATCCTCTTCATAGGGCTCCTTTTCCTCATCGAGATCGAACCAAAGACCAGACCAAAACCGAGTTACGGGGACGTCTTCTCGGCCTGGACCCAGGGGTCCACGGCGGCCTTGAAGTCGTTGAAGTTTGCTTGATTGCCGCCGAACTTGAACATGTGGTTCGTCGGGTCACCGGGGTTGGGCGCGACGAAGAAACCGCTGAGGTTGGTGTCGATGAAGTTGATGCGCGTGCGGACCTGGTTGCAGGCGAGCAGCGCGGTGGCGTCGTCGGCCGCGCCCGCCCCGTCGATGTTCATCGCGGACTTGGCGTTGGCGTTCGCGCCGCCGGCGTGGCAGCTCGCGCAGTTCGCGACGAGCGGCCCGGCCGCGGTCGTCTTGAACAATGCGAGCTGCTTGCAGCCACCACCACCACCGCCACCGCTGCCGCTACCCGACCCGGTGTCGGGCTGATAGGCCTTGACCGCCTTGAAGCGAATCTCGAGCTTGTCGTTCAGGCCCGCGCCGAAGCCGACGAACGCGGCGGTCCCGCCCGCGATCTGCTCCTTCACGTTCGCCATCAGGTTCATCTTCACGGAGAAGAACCGATCGATGTTGTCGACCACGACCGTGCCGCTCTCGAGGTACGAGGTGAACAGCGGGAGCTCGATGTAGATCCCGTCGGTCGCGCCCTCGACGCTGAGGTTGTTGAGGTAGAGGCCCGAGCTGAGCGCCTGGGCGACGAACGTGATCTTCGCGCCCACCACGCCGAGCGGGGCGAGGTCGACCGTGTTGATGGGGCAGGTGGCCGTACCGGGGTCACCCGACGTGCAGAACTGCGGCGAGAACTTGGCGGTGATGAGGGTGGGGCCCGTGTCCCCAGGGTCTGGGATCGCCGCCTTCTCCGCGTTGAGCCAATCGAGGATGTCTGAAGCCTGTTCGACCGTGAAGGACGGCCCGTTGTGGGGACCCTTGGTGACGAGGCGAGACGACTGGGGGGCGTCGAAGTTCACGACGCCCGGGGTGTACGTGATGATCCGATCGCGGATCTCCATGTCACCCGCACCGGTGAGGAAGTCGATGTTGGCCTGCTGGCCGGAGTGGCACGCCGTGCACGACTCGACAAGTCGTGGCAATGCCTTGTTAATCCACGCGTCCTTGGCGGCGCGCTCCTCGGGGGTCCCGGAGGTGTTGCCACCATCGATGAGGCCGGTACAGCCGACGGCGAGCGTCACGAGGACGGCGCCGATCGACAACCGGACCATGTTGGTATGGCGCACCAGGGTGTCGAGCATCGCACGGCGCGATTTCAACGGAGTCCCGGCAACGACCCGTGCTCTGAACGAAGGAAGGCCACCCGACATGAAGCCATCTTACAGCAACGGATGTGCCGGACGGGATCGACAAGTACTCGCAGCACTAGATCGCTGAGATCACGTGATCCGACGGGGGAGGGAGCTACGGGGTGGGGACTTGTGCATGAGGATGCACACCCCAGCTAGGGTCTACTGTGCCCACCAGATAACCCACTGAAAACACGGGGCCATCAAGTGCAGGAACGCACACTTACATGCGGGACTGGAGCTGCTTCGCGGTGTGGCTGGATCCGTCGTGGGACCACCCCGGCGCGGCGAACAGGTAGTGGAGCTTGGCCCAGAGCGAGGGCGCGCGTGCGACGTCCCTCGCGACCGCGGCGACCTCGTGGAAGCCGATGCGAAGCGGATGGAACGTGGTGATGTCCGTCGTCAGGCCGTAGACGACCGGCGCCTGCTCGAGCGCGAACGTCCCGAACAGGCGATCCCAGAGGATGAGGACGCCGCCGTGGTTCTTGTCGAGGTACGGCACGTTCTTGCCGTGATGCACGCGGTGATGCGACGGCGTGTTCAGCACGAGCTAGAACCAGCGCGGCATCCGATCGATCGCCTCGGTGTGGATCCAGAACTGGTAGAGCAGCGACCACGCCTGCGCGGTCAGCACCATCCACGGCGGAAACCCGACGAGCGGCAGCACGGCCCAGAAGATCGGGCCGGTGAACGGCGTGAGCAGCGGCTGGCGCAGCGCCGTCGCCAGGTTGTAGTGCTTGCTCGAGTGGTGGTTGACGTGGGCCGCCCACAGCAGCCGCACCTCATGGTGCACGCGATGGAACCAGTAGTAGCAGAAGTCCTCGGCGACGAAGAGCACGCCCCACGCGGCGGGCCCCAGCGCGAGCACGTCGACGACGCGATGCTCGTAGAGCACCGTGTAGAACGGGATCGCGAGCAGCTTCGCGCCGGCGGCGATGCCGACGTTGATCAGGCCCATCGACAGGCTCGCGGCGGTGTCGCGCAGCTCGTAGCCTTTCACCTCGGGGTGCTTGCGCGCCCAGAAGACCTCGAGCGCGACGAGGATGATGAAGGCCGGAATCGAGAACAGAACGAGGTTCGACACGGATCGCTCTTGGGCAAGTTAGCACGCTGAGTGAAAGTACCTGCCCATGACAACGGCTCCGCACGGTGGTGATCTGATCGCAGCAGTCCTCGCACGCCACGGCGTGACGCACCTGTTCACGCTGTGCGGCGGCCATATCTCGCCGATCCTCACCGGCGCGCAGGCCAAGGGCATCCGCGTCGTCGACGTGCGCGACGAGGTGAACGCGGTGTTCGCCGCCGACGCGGTGGCGCGCATGACGGGCACCGTCGGCGTCGCGGCGGTGACCGCCGGCCCCGGCGTGACCAACGCGATCACCGCGATCAAGAACGCGCAGATGGCGCAGTCGCCGCTCGTGCTGTTCGGCGGCGCGACGGCGACGTTGCTCAAGGGCCGCGGCTCGCTGCAGGACATCGATCAGATGTCGACGATGAAGACGGTCACCAAGTGGGCGACGACGGTGAAGACCGTGCCCGCGCTGGTGCCGACGCTCGAGCGCGCGATCCAGATCGCGATGGAGGGCGTGCCCGGCCCGGTGTTCGTCGAGGTCCCGGTCGACATCCTCTACCCCGAGGCGATCGTGCGCATGTGGTACGAGAAAGAGGCGGGCCTCGGCAAGGCGAAGGGCCTCGGCGCCAAGGCGCTCGAGCTCTACATCAAGGGCCACCTCTACCGGCAGTTCCACGCGCCGACGTGGCCCGACGGGGTCCGATCGATGCAGCTCCCCCGCCTGCCGTCGCGCGGCGGCGACAGCGCGCTCGATCGCGCGGCCGCGGCGATCGCCAAGGCGCAGAAGCCGGTGATCGTCGTCGGCAGCCAGACGATGGTCGGCGTCAAGGATCCGGGGCGCCTCGCGCGCGCGCTCGGCCAGCTCGGCGCGCCGGTCTACCTCGCTGGCATGGCGCGCGGCCTGCTCGGGCGCACGCACGAGCTCCAGCTGCGGCACAACCGCGGCGCCGCGCTCAAGGAGGCCGACTGCGTCGTGGTGTGCGGGTTCCCGTTCGACTTCCGCCTCGGCTACGGCCGCGGCATCTCGAAGACGGCGACGCTCGTCGCGGCCAACCTGTCCGCGCAGGAGCTGCGCAAGAACCGCCGGCCCGACGTCGCCGTCGAGATGCACGCGGGCGACTTCCTCGTCGCGCTCAGCGAGCGGGTCACCGGCAAGGCGGACGGCTGGCGGCCGTGGCTCGAGGAGCTGCGCGTCCCCGAGGCCAAGCGCGACGCGGACATCGCGGCGAAGACGAAGGCCGCGGGCGAGCTCATCGATCCGCTGCACTTCTTCGCGCGCGTCGAGGAGGCGATGGCCGACGACGCGGTGCTCGTCGTCGACGGCGGTGACTTCGTGGCGACCGCGAGCTACATCCTGCGGCCGCGCGCGCCGCTGTCGTGGCTCGATCCCGGCGTGTTCGGCACGCTCGGGGTCGGCGGCGGCTTCGCGCTCGGCGCGTCGCTCGTGCGCCCGGGCCGCGAGGTGTGGCTCGTGTGGGGCGACGGCTCGTCGGCGTACACGCTCGCCGAGTTCGACACGTTCGTGCGCCACGGCGTCGCGCCGATCGCGGTGATCGGCAACGACGCGTCGTGGATGCAGATCGCGCGCGAGCAGGTCGAGGTGCTCGGCACGTCGCTCGGGACGGATCTGCGGCGCACCGACTACCACAAGGTCGCCGAGGGCTACGGCGGGGTGGGGCTCGTGCTCACCGATCCGAACCGCGTCGACGCCACGCTCGCCGAGGCCAAGGCGATCGCCAAGGGCGGGCGCCCGGTGTGCATCAACGTGCACCTGCGCAAGACCGACTTCCGCAAGGGCTCGATCTCGATCTAGAAGTTTGGTGTTGTTTGGTTGTCGTCGACGACGACGTTTGATCTGATCAGCGAATGACGCTGGGCAAGTCCCCGACCACCGAGGACGCGTTCCGCTCTGGCACCGAGTTCTGCCGGGACCGCGTGTCGGAGACCTCAATCTACGGCTTGTTGT
>JAPLLF010000684.1 GCA_026387715.1 Pseudomonadota bacterium | reverse complement strand
GATCGTCGGCGTCGAGCTCGGCGATGACGGCGTCGAGCGCGATCTCGCCGAGCGCCTCGAGCACGCTCGCGTCGGTCGCGAACATGACGTCCCAGCCGCTCGTCACGTAGAGCGCCATCGCGCCGCGCTGGCGATGCTCGTCGCCGACGACCAGCACGCGCATGCGCTTGCCGGGCTTCTCGGTGATGTTGCCGGACCGCCGCGCGGCGGACTGCACGAGCGCGTGCCACTCGGGCGGTGGCTCGATCACGCTGATGCCGAGCGCCCAGCTCGGGGCGGTCGCCTCGCGGACGACGTCGCCGATCAGCTCGAGGGCGTTGCCGCTCGCGGGATCGACGAGCGTGACCGCGATCCGCGTGCCGAGCGGGAACCACGCGGCGGTGTCGAGGCAGATGCCGACGTGCGAGACATCACGTGTGCGACACACCGCCATCTCACCGCCGAGCAGCGGCTGCGCGGTCGCCGGGATGACGATCCTGTAACGAGGTGCTCGTCGGGACAAAGCCGCGGCATCTTTACACAGATCCGTCGTGGGTAGCCGGATTCGGTTTACGCTCGCGAGGTGACTCGCTCCCTCGTGACCTGGACGCTCGTCGCCTCGTTGATCGGCGTGATCGGTCCGACGCGTGCGCGCGCCGATCGCGTCGGTCCGGAAATCCCTGAGGAGCCCGAGCCGGTCGAGCCGGGCCCACCCGTCGTCGATCCCGACGGGCCCGACACGCCCGACGCGCCGACTCCCGCCCTGCCGGCGCCCGCGGATCCCGAGTTCGAGCGGCCGCTGCGACCGACGATCCCACGCTCGCGGATGGCGGACATCGTCGTCGAGACGCCCGGCGAGCGGTCGCCCACGAACATCACGGTGCTGGTCGGGCTGTCGACCCTCGCGCTCGCGAGCGGCCTCCTCGGCCTGCACTTCCACCTCGAGACCAAGCACGCGACCGAGGCCGTCAACGCCGACACGTTCACCGGCCGCGTGTGGATGCCCGCCGACCAGGCGCTGGTCGACGACGCGGCGCGCGATCGCACCCGCACGATCTGGCTGTACGGCGTCGGCGGGAGCCTGCTGGTCGGGGCGATCGTCACGCTGATCGCCACCGACCCGGACTCGACGATCACGGTGATCCATCCGCGGGCGGCGACGAGCTCGCCGACGATCCCGACGATCTCCCCGGTCGCCGGCGGCGCGATCGTCGGGACGGGATGGCAGTTCTGATGCGCGCCTCGTCGCTCCTCCTGATCGGGCTCGTCGCCTGCAAGACGGAGGTCGGCTACGGCACGTACCTGTGCGGCGTCGAGCAGGACTGTCCCGACGGGCAGGCCTGCAACGGCCCCGACAATCGCTGCGTCCACCCGGCCGTCGCGATCCCGTTCGCGTGCGAGCCCCAGGACGAGCACGAGCCCGACGACGTCGCCGCCGACGCGTTCGCGTTGCCGGAGATGGCGTGCGTGTCGCAGCCGACGCTCCTGTCCGGGTGCCTCCACGCGGGAGAGTCCGAGGACTGGGTGCGCTTCGACGTCCCGGCGGCGTGCACGGCCGTGGTCGCGCGCATGCGGCTGTCGTACCCGCTCGCCTACGAGGACGTGCAGTTCGAGATCGCCGACGCCGACGGCACCGTGCTGGAGATGGAGACCGCGTGCGATGCGAGCGACACCTCGCTCGAGGACCTGGGGATCCTCGCGAAGTGCCTCAAGCGGACGGTCACGCCCGGCGCGTCGTACACGATCCGCGTGAAGACCGACGGCGCGCTGTCGTGCGGTGGCGCGTGCGCGTTCAATCGTTACAAGCTGTCGGTCCGCCTCGAGACGCCGCAGCCGTGAACCCGCCGTGCACCTGACGTGGAGCTGGCTCGCGGCGCCGTACCTGGTGTGCCTCGCCGCGCTCGCCGTGCTCGGCGGGATCACGGTGCTCGTGCGCGGCGACCGCGTCATGCGGCTCGGCGTGATCGGGTGCGTGGCGACGACGATGCCGTGGGCGATCTGTACGGCCCTCGTCGCGTGCATCGACGATCCCGCGCTCGCGACGCGGCTGCTCCGGCTCGGCAACGGGCCGGTCGCGATGATCGGGCCGTGCCTCTTGCTCGTGCTGCTCGGCGGCACCGGCCAGCTCGAGCGCCATCGCTGGGTCGCGCGGATCGCGGGGCTCGCGGGGGCGACGATGATGGGGTTGTGCTGGGGGACGACGTGGACCGTGCCGGGCGTGCACCGGCTGTCGTCGGGCATGTTCTACATCAACGCGGGCGTGCTCACGCCGATCCACATCTCGCAGCTCGGCGTGTGGCTCGCGGTGGGCCTGTTCATCGCGCGGCAGACGTCGACCAACCAGGCGCGCCGGCGCACCAGCCAGCTGGTCCTCGCGATCCTGATCGCCGGGACCGTGGGCGCGACCGATCTGCTGCTCGTCTACGGCGTGTGGGGGAGCTATCCGATCGCGTGGGTGCCGACGCTGGTCGCGTGCTTCGTCGCGCTCCACCTCGTGATCCGCGGCGATCTGCTGCGCTCGCAGGGCGTGGATCGCGACACCGTGCTCGAGCTCGGGACGTTCGCGGGCTCCGGGCTCGTCGTCGCGTCCCTCGTCGTCGCGCTCGACGGGGCGCCGCCGTTCGCGCTCGCGGCCGCGACGAGCGCGGTGTGGGTCGTCGGCCTCGCGGGGGCGTGGAGCGTCACCGCGCGCCGCCGTCCACCCGTGCACGACTCGGCGGCGCTCGAGGATCTCGTCGCCGGGATCGCCGATCAGCAAGACGAGCGCGCGATCGCGGCGGCGCTCGCGGCGACCTGGCGGACGTTCGGCATCTCCGAGCTGGCGATGTGGCGCGCGCACGGCAACGTCCTGCAGCGCGTCGACGGGGACCCGGCCGCGACCCCGGCGCCGTGGCCGCTCGACGCGGAGCTGGTCGACTGGCTCGTCACCTACGGCGAGTCGATCGCCGCCGGCGACCTCGCGACCATGCGCCTGGGCGCCAACCGGCCGGCGGTCGAGGCGCTGGTCGCGGCGCACGGCGCGACGTTGATCGTCCCGCTGCTCGATCGCGGCGCGCTCGTGGGCCTGTGCGAGGGCACGCACGCGCACGCGCTGCGCGACGTCGAGCGCGGGCTGGTGAGCGAGTCGGCGCTCGCGGTCGGGCGCGCGCTGACGTTCATCCGCCTCGCGGCCGCCGCCGAGCGCGAGGGCGAGAACGCGCGCGAGGTCGAGGTCGCCGAGGCGATGCGTCTGCAGGCGTCGCGCTCGGTCGCGAGCGGCGACGACCTCGGGCGGTGGGCGGTGTCCGCCGAGTATCGCAGCGCGACGCGCACGACCAGCGCGTCGTGGTCGAGCGCGCTCTTGCCCGACGGGCGACTCGCGCTGATCGTCACCGAGGCGCAGGCCCACGGCGTGCCCGCGGCGCTCGCCACCGCGGCGCTGACCGGCGCGTTCGCCGCGGCGACCAGCGTGACCGCGGGGGCGCTCGATCTCGACGCGCTGCTCGCGAGCCTGCACGCCAGCTCCGAGGGCGTCGTGCGGGGCGGCGAGCCGGTCGCGGCCTTCATCGCGCTCCTCGACCATGCCACCGGGACGATCGCGTGGGCCTGCGCCGGTCATCCGGGGGCGGTGGTGGTGGCGGGTGATCCGGGGCCGATGTCGCCGGCCGACCTCGCCACGGGCTCCGGCGATCACGCCCGCCCGACCTACGCCACCCTCGGCGGCGGCGGCCAGCGAGCCGGCGCGAGCCTCGCGACGGCGACGCGCGGGACCCTGGCGATGCCGCTGGACGCGACGATCGTGGTCGCGTCGAGCGAGCTGCGCGACGACGACGACCTCCGCTGGCAGCTGCGGCTGTTCGAGGTCGCCGGGAGTGGCGGTCGGATGGCCCCGCTGCTGGTCGAGCGCGCGTACCAGCGTGCGGGCGAGAGGCCCACCGAGGACCTGCTGGCGGTCGTGGTGCGAATTCGTAAGTAGCTGCGGACCCGGTGTACCATGCGTGCACATGGCGAATGCATCGGCGGCGCAGACGAAGAAACGCATATTCGACTTCCTCAAAGGCACCGGGGAGGAGCCCTCGCGGTTCTGGCTCGCCGGTGCCGCCCTGGTGGTGGTCATCCTGGCCTTCCGATCGTGCGCGTCGCTCGACGCCGGTCAGGTCGCCGTCCGGATCAACAACATCAGCGGCGCGATGGACGTGATCACGCAGCCGGGGCTGGTCGTGAAGCTGCCGTTCGGCATCCACGACGTCTACATCCTCGACGTCACCCCGCAGACCTTCCACATGCGCGGCAAGGTCGACAAGTCGGCGCTCGAGGTCCAGGAGCTCGACGTCCGCGCGTCGGACGGCTCGAGCTTCGCGTTCAACGACACGACGATCCTGTTCCGGGCGATCCCGGGCCACGCGGACCAGACGCTGCGCGACTCGGGGCTCGAGCACGCCTACTACGAGTGGATGCAGCCCTACGCGCGCTCGATCATGCGGGACGAGTTCGGCCGCGAGTCGACGCTCAGCGTGTCGAACCCGACGACGTTCGCGCAGGCCGAGGAGCGCGCCAAGACGCGGCTCAACAAGCAGCTCAACGAGCACGGCATCGCGATCACGAGCATCGTGACGCCGCGCCCGCGGTTCTCGCAGGAGTACGAGAACCTGATCGAGTCGCGCAACCAGACCGAGAACCAGCTCGCGGTCATCGACTCCGAGATCCAGCGCGCGAAGACCGAGCGCGATCGCAAGCTCTCGGAGGTCGAGCGCGACCAGAACAAGATCATCCAGACCAAGCACGCCGAGCTCGAGTCGCAGCTCGCGACCGCGCTCACGGTGCAGACCCAGACCCACCGCGAGGTCGACACCTACAAGATCGACAAGGTCGCGGCCGGGCAGGCCTCGCGGTCCGGCTCCGTCGGCCGCGCCGAGCAGCTCAAGGGCCAGCTCGACGCCGAGTACCTCACGAAGAAGGCGCAGATCGAGGCGTTCAGGAACCAGCCGGTCGAGCGCGTGATGGAGCGGCTCGGAGATCGCCTGAAGGGCGTCACGATCGAGATCCAGCCCGTGCGCACGGACGGGACCCCGCAGCGCGTGCAACTCGAGAACGTCCGAGGTGGCAAGTGAAGGGCCTCGTCAAGCTGTCCAAGGTCGTCGTGCTCGGCGCGGTCGCGCTGTGGCTCATCCCGCTGCTGTTCACGCTGCGCGTCGAGCCGACCGAGATCGGCGTTCGCCAGAGCGCCGCGAGCGGCGTGCTCGACGAGGATCTCGGCCCCGGGTGGCACTGGCGCATCCCCGGGCTGCACAAGCTGATCGTGCTGCCGTCGAGCTACTTCATGCTCGACTACACCAACTGCAACCAGGGCCCACAGAAGCCGCTGGTCATCCGCACCAAGGACAACAACACCGTCGAGCTCGACGTCTCGGTGCCGATCCGCATCAAGCCGGGCGAGGCGCACACGCTGGTGTCGACCGGCAACCACGTCAAGGATCCGGACGGCCGGTTCCGCTACCAGCGGCTCGCCGAGGAGACCGCGACCAGCGTGCTCCGCGAGGAGATGGCGACGCTCGACTCCGTCGGGTTCTACTCCGCCGAGCGCCGGCTCGCGGCGAGCGCCAAGGCGGTGGAGATGCTCAACAAGCAGCTCGCCGGGATGCACCTCGAGGCGCAGGCGGTGCTCGTGCGCGCGGTGACGTTCCGCCCCGAGTACGAGAAGCAGCTCCAGCAGATCCAGCTCAACGAGCAGAACAAGCTGCTCGACGCGGCGGCGCAGAAGCTCGCGGTCGTGCAGCAGAGCCTCGACAACTTCCAGCAGGGCACCAGCGCGCAGGTCTCGCAGCACACCCAGGACTGGATCAAGCGGCAGGCCGAGCTCGAGCGCGCGTACCAGGTCGGCCTGCTCGCGAACACCGACGCGACGGTCGGCGCGACGCGCGCCAAGCTCGCCGCGATGGCCCCGGCCGAGGTCGAGGAGCTGCGCGTCCAGGCCGCCAAGCTGTTCGGGCTCGACGCCGCGTCGGTCGGCGACGGCTACCTGATCGGCATCAAGAACATCCAGGCCGAGACGCTCGAGTACAAGAACCGGATCACCGCGGAGTCCGACGGCATCGAGGGTCGGCTCGGCGCCGAGGGCGACGCGCTCGTGGCCAAGGTGCAGGGCGAGTTCGAGAACAAGGTGAACACGCTGCTCAGCTCGCCGGGCGGCAAGGCGTTCGTCGCCTGGCAGGCGGCGGAGAACATCGAGTTCAACAAGACGCTGACGTTCTCCAGCTCCGAGGGCATCCCGTCGGTGCTGCGGCTCCGGCAGTTCGCCGAGCTGTTCATGGGCGGCCGCTGACGTAGCGACGCCGGCGCCCCACCTGCGCCGCCTCGATCCGATGGCGTGTCAGGCGGCGGCGCTTGCAGGCGTGGAGGGTGGGCGCGACGCTGCGGTCATGACGTCGATGATCCGTCCCGCGACGGCGCTGATG
>JAPLLF010000644.1 GCA_026387715.1 Pseudomonadota bacterium | reverse complement strand
GGTAGCCCATCTGGCGCATCGAGAAGTCGAACAGGCGCGTCGGCAGGATCGTCTTGAGGGCGATCATCACGTGGTTGATCCGCGGCGCCACGTAGCGCGCGGCCGGCCGCCGTGCGCGCATCGCCCGCGCGATCGCCCGGGCGATCACGCTCGGCTCCGCCGCGAAGCTGTTCATCCGCTTCGACAGCGCCTCCACCTTCGCGATCGGACCCGCGTACGGCGAGCCGGCGAACGCGTCGAGGTTCGCGATCGCGGTCGCCTCGAAGTTCGTCTTGATGACGCCCGGCTCGATCAGCGAGACGTGGACGCCGAACGGGTGCAGCTCGTAGCGCAGCGCATCCGACAGCGACTCGACGGCGAACTTCGTCGAGTTGTACACGCCGAAGAACGGCAGCGTGAACCGCCCGCCGACGCTCGACACGTTGATGACGTGGCCCGCGCGGCGCGCGCGCATCTGCGGGAGGAACGCGCGCGTGACGGCCATCAGGCCGAACACGTTGGTGTCGTACTGCCGGCGCATCTCGGCGTCGGTGATCTCGCTGGTCGGGCCGAGGGCGCCGTAGCCCGCGTTGTTGACCAGCACGTCGAGGCCGTGCCCGTCGGTGAGCCGCGCCACCTCGGCGACGGCGAGCGCGATCGAGGCGTCCGAGGTGACGTCGAGCGCGATCGTGTCGAGCCGGCCGGTCGCCTCGGCCGCGAGCCTGGCGAGCTCGGCGACCTTGCGGCCGGTCGCGATCACGTGGTGGCCCTCGGCGGCGAGGTGGAGGGCCGTGGTGCGCCCGATGCCGGCGGTGGCGCCAGTGATGAGGACGATCTTCGGGTTCGACGACTTCGACATGATAGCTCCTGGAGTAGTGGTTGGAATGAACATTCATTCCGCGACAAGACAAAGAAAACGCTGAGGATTCAGCCGCGACGGCCGCCTCAGCTTCGGATGGCTTCCCAGAGACACTGCTCGGCGAGCTTCCAGTCGGCGCTCTCCAAGCTCTGATCGATCTCGACACAACCGCGCACGACGCCGACGAACCCGCCCATCACGATCCCCATCAGCAGGCGTGGGTCGGCGGCCTTGAGCTCGCCGCGCGCCTGCGCCTGGACGATGACCGCGGTGAACAGCATCGTCATGCGCTCCTCGACGGCGCGGCTCTCGGCGTCGAGGTACGGCGCGTGGTGGTGCAGCTCGAGGAACACGAACGACTTGGGGTGCGCGATCGTGAACGTCGCCATCCGCATGAACAGCAGGCGAAACTGCTCGCGGGTCGCGATCGTCGTCGGGAAGTCGTCGACGACCACGTGGCCGAACCGCATCTTCTCCATGCGGTAGATCGCGTTGACCAGCGCCTCCTTCGACTCGAAGTAGCGGTAGATCGTGCCGGCCCCGACGGCGGCGCGGTCGGCGATCTCGGGCACCGCGGTCCCGTGGAACCCGCGCTCGACGAACAGATCGAGCGCCGCGTCGAGGATGGCCTCGCGCTTGTCGCTCTTCTTTTCGGCCAGGGCGCTCATCGGTTCGTGAGGGAATGAATATTCATTCCGCGGTCTGGTGTCAACGGTAAAACGGAATGATCATTCCGTCGATCTTGTAACCTATCGACATCACTAGTTGATCAGCTCGACGTTCGCCCACAGGGCGATGTGGTCGCTGATCTCGTCGGCGTTGGCGGTCGCGAACCCGGTGGTCGCGAACCCGCGCGTGTAGATCGCGTCGAGCTTCATGCCGAGGAACCGGCTCGTCGACCCGCTGTCGGCGGTCGGCGTGGCGAACCCGTGGTCGCGCATCAGCGCCTCGAGCCCGTCGTCCTGCTGGTTGGTGAGCACCGGGATCGCGTGCGCGATCCACGTGAACGGGCTGGTGTTGAAGTCCCCGGCGACGATGATCGGGGTCGTCCGCCGGCGCGCGTGCTCGAGCACCGGCTGCATCTGCGCGCGCCGCTGCGCGACGGTGATCCGGTTCTCGAGGTGCACCGCGTAGATCGTGACCGGGCGGTCGTCCAGCTCGATCGTCGCGGCCATCGCGATCCGCCGGCCGTCGTTCCAGTGCACGTCGTAGTGCGGCAGCTCGATGACCTCGGGCGTGTGGATCGGCAGGCGCGACACGATCGCGACGCCGTCGGTGCCGTCGTCCTGCACGTGGCCGGGCGCGTACACCGCGTGGAACCCCAGCGCGCGCGCGAGCTCGCAGGCCGCGCTGCACCCCGACGCCCCGACGCGGTGGACCTCCTCGAGGATGATCACGTCGGCGTCGCGCAGGTGGGGATCGTCGCGGAGCGCGCGCGCGACCACGTCGCCGGTGCGACCGTGGACGTTGAACGTCACCACCTCGAGGTGGCTGGACGTGGCGGTCGCCTGCGCCCTGCTCGTCC
>JAPLLF010001095.1 GCA_026387715.1 Pseudomonadota bacterium | reverse complement strand
CACCATCCGCCCGATGATGATGCCGACGCTCGCCGCGAGCGCGGGGACGCTGACGAGCAGGAGCCGGGACAGCGTGACGTCCTCGCGGAGCGCCATCACGATGCCGCCGACGGACATGATCGGCGCCATCACGATCATCGTGCAGCCCATCAGCACGAGCATCGTCACCTGCTGCACGTCGTTCGTCGTGCGCGTGATCAGCGACGGCGCGCCGATCGCGCCGACCTCGCGCGCCGAGAACTCGCCGACGCGGTGGAAGATCGCCGCCCGCAGATCGCGCGCGTAGCTCATCGCCGTGCGCGCGCCGACGTACACCGCGAGCGTCGAGCACCCGATCTGCAGCCCGGCGACCAGCAGCATGAAGCCGCCGGTGCGCAGGATGTAGCCGGCGTCGCCGTGCGCGACCCCACGGTCGATGATGTCGGCGTTCATGCTCGGCAGGTACAGCGACGCGATCGTCGCGACCAGCTGCAGCGCGACGATGAGCGCGAGGTCCGTCCGGTACGGACGCAGGTAGGTGCGGAGCAGGCGGATCAGCATCAGCGAGGCAGGGGCGAGCCGAACTTCGCCTGGTACGCCGCGTCGAGCGCGTCGAACGCGGCGTGGTCCTTCGCGCGGCCGTACGCCTTCGCGAGTGTGCGCCACGCCTGGCCGAGCTCGGGATCGACGGCGATCGCCTTCTTGAGCTTCGCGATGCCGGCCGCCGTCGTGCTCGGGTCGCGGAGGTCGATCACGCCGCCGAGATACAGCGCCCAGCTCAGGTCGGGGTAGGCCGCCAGCGCCCGGTTACACGCGGCACGGGCGGCGTCGAAGTTGCCGGTGCGCATCGACAGATCGCAGCGCACCGCGGCGAACCCGGGACCACCGGGCCACGCCTTCTCGCCGGCGGCGAGCGCCTTCTCCGCCTGGCCGTACTTGCTCGCGTAGACGAGATCGAGCGCGCCCCGCACGGCGGTCACGTAGGCGCCCTCGCGCGCCGGCGCGATCACCTTCGGGTCCCGGACCACGCCGTAGCGCGCGCGGGTCTGCGCGACCTGCGCGGCCGCGGGATCCGCCGCGAGCTTGCCCTTCGCGATCGCCTCCTCGGTCCAGGTGAGCGAGCCCATCGCGACGTAGATCCCGACGAGCCGCTTCCACGCCTCGGGGGCGCCCACGCCGAGGTTGCCGATCCGGGCCTCCGCCTGCGTGAGGGTGGCGTGCGCGCCCAGGAGATCGTCGGCCCGCGCGAGCGCCTCGCCGACCGCCAGGTAGGGGCCGGGATCGCCGGGCGCGAGCTCGCTGACGCGCGTGCACGCGGCGCGCGTCGTCGGATCGCCGACGCCAGGCTTGGCCAGGAGGAGGTCGCACTTGAGCTGATGCATCGTCGCGTTGGCGGGATACGCGGCGAGCAACCCGTCGAGCTCGGCGAGCGCCTGCTTCGGATCGCGCTTGCGCAGCTCGCGGATGCGCGACCACTGCTCGTAGGCCACGGGGGGGATGTTGTCGGCGGTCTGACCGGCCTTGGCGCGATCGACGACGAGCCTGAGCTGCGCGATCACGAGGTCGCGCTCGCCGGGGATGAAGCCGCCGAACTCGGGCTCGATCGCGTCGAGCAGCTTCCTGGCCACGGTCGCGTCGTCGACGGGGGCGTCGCCGGCCTCGCGCGTCGTCACCGCGAGGTCGATCAGCTCGATGTTGCGATCGGAGAACGTGTGCTGCTTGATCGAGTAGGTGGGGTTCTGGATCCACGTCGGATCGAGCTCGGGGATCGCGGCGAGCGTGGTCGCGAGGCCGTGGAGCAGCGCGACGGTCTGCTTGTGCCGGCGATGCGCGCCGAGCACCTCGACGCGCGCGCCCGCCTTGAGCTCCGGCAGTGACGTCGCGAGCCGATCGACCTCGGCCTGCTCGCCCCAGCCGCGCACGATCACGTGGCGACCGAGCGGGCGCGCGTCGGTGAGATCGGCGAGGATTTTGGTCGCCGTGGCCTGGGGGGCGACGTAGCCGATCACCCAGGTCACCCTCTGGTCCTCGGGCTTGTCGAGCTTGTCGAGCTCGGTGAGCTGGGTGAGCGCGGCGTGCGCGTCGCCGGCCTCCGGGCCGCGGTCCCAGTCGCGGTAGTCGTCGACGACGAGCTTGACGCCGATCAGGGGTTGCAGGAGCTGGCTCGCGTAGTCGATCTGATCGCCGATCGCGTCCTTCCACCTGGGCGTCGCGCGGATGGCCGCGTCGACGTACACGCGGAGGTGGAGCGTCCGCGGGTCGCCCTCCTTGGTGCGCTGCGCCTCGAGGGTGGCGGGCAAGTACCTCGTCAGATCGGCGGGGCGCTCGTTGACGATCTGCGGTCCCCCGCACGCGGCGCCGAGCGCGACGAGAGCGACGACACCAGCGGCCAGGCAACGCATCGCGGGACTCTAGCGTGTTACCAATACGCGTGCTGCTCGACGAACGCATCCGCGCGGATGGGGTCTCGGTCTCGACGTTCGCGACGCGCGTCGGTGATCGGATCCGCTTGATCGAGACCCCCGGCGAGACCCTCGGCGAGCTGTCCGCGGTGGCCATCGATCGCGTGATGGTGCGCTACGCGCGCGCGCTCGAGTCGCCCGCCGCGTTGCTCGACGATCGCCTCGATCTCGGCGACGGCCGGGCGCTCCGGCGCATGCGCTTCCACGCGATCGTCGATGCCGAGGCCCGCGACTACCTCGTGTACGAGCGGCCGGGCGAGGAGCCGATCGCCGTGATCGCGACGATGGCGACCGCCGCGCTGCGCCACCTGGCGACGAAGCTTCGATCCTCAGATTCCTGAGGTTTGACCGTGACGCCCACACACAAACACAGGATCTGGGGCGATTAGAGCGTAATGAGATCAAAGGCTTGAGCGTGGCACGAGGGGTGCTATTAGCTGACAGGATGCGGCGCTTCGTTCTCGCTCTGGTGTTCGCGGTCACGGCCTCGGCCGTCGGCGCGGGTGCCGCGCGGGCGGACGCGTCGCAGCTCGCCGCGACCGATCGCGCGGAGGCGTCGGCGGCCCAGGGCGAGCGTCGCGTCGTCGACCTCGCGCAGCGTCGCGCCAAGCTCGCGGCCCAGTACGAGGACGAGCTGCGCGGCATCGACAAGCTCAAGAAGCAGCGGGCGTCGTGGCGGCGTGACCGCGAGATCCAGGAGAGCATGTCGGTGTCGGTGGAGACCGCCAAGCAGCTCGGCGCCGCGACGCGCGAGCTCGCGGCCGCGCAGACCGAGCTGGCGACCGCGCGGCGGGCGCTGCTCGCCGCGGTCGAGGCCGAGCGCCCGACGGCAACCGGCGGGCGCGCGCAGAAGCTCGACAAGCTCGTGGCGACGATCGCGCCGGCCCGATCGCGCGCGCACAAGATCAAGCTGCCGAGCGGCGAGATCGATCCGCTCGCCGACCCCGAGGAGCTCGATGAGCAGGCGCAGCAGCTGCGCGACTCGGAGACCGAGCTGCAGCGCCAGGTCACCGCGCTCGAGAGCCAGGCCCGGGAGCTCGACCGCGTCGCGACGCTGCGCAAGCAACACGAGCGCGCGGGTGAGCTGAGCTCGCGCGACGACGATGCGCCGCATCGTGGCGTGCAGCGGCCGACGAGTCGCGGCACCAAGGAGACGACCGGGTTCGACGATTCGTCGGCGCCCGCGCCGCAGAATGGGGGCCCAACCCCACCAACCGAGCCGACCGCGGCCGGCGACGGCACCCCGTACGAGTCCGACGCGTCGGTGGTGCTGTCGGACGTCGTCGACGCGTCGACCATCGACAAGCTCCAGAAGGCGCAGCGCTCCGGTGATCCGGCGGTACGTGCGGCGGCCGCGAAGCAAGCGCGCGACGCGGTGGCGTCGCGGCTCGCGCGGCTCAAGCTGCAGCGCGCCCAGGTCGAGGCCCGCGCGCAGCAGCTCCGCGGCAAGCGCTGAGGTCACCGCGCGTAGATCGCGCCGACGTAGGCGAGGCCGCGCTCGAACGCGTTGTCGCTGCCGCCGAGGTTGCGCCAGTACGCCAACCGCGCCTCGACCGACCACGCGGCGGTGATCGGGCGTCCGAGGCGCAGCGAGATCGAGGAGCGATTCTCGTCTTCGAGCGACGTGAAGCTCTGCTGATCCGGATCGGTCTGGACGACGAGCCCGTCGAGGTACTGCTCGAGCTGCAGGATGCCAAAAACCGTCGCGTAGATCTTGTGCGTCAGGTCGATCGTGGTCGACGCCTGCACGCGATGGCGGATGAGCGACTGGCCGTAGCTGTTCGAGTCGATCGCGACGAGCTGGTAGCCGAGCGTGGCGACGACGCTGCCGGTCCAGGTGAGCTCGAGGCCGGCGCGGTGGTAGCGATCGTGGCGGGCGCGCGTGGTCGGGGCAAAGCACGCCGGCGCGGGCGGCTGATCCTTCGCGCACGCGTCGGCGAACGCCTTGCCCGCGTACGCGCGCAGATCGATCCCGATGACGCCGGCGAGCTCGAGCGAGCTCGTCGTCGCGGCTGACTGCCACAACGCGAGATCGAGGCGCAGGCTGACGGCAGGCCCCGTCCAGTCGAACGCCCCGTCGGGCTTGTACGTGAAGGTGCGCGCGCCGACGGCGAGCGTGAGGTGGCGGTCGTCCTCGTCGCGCAGCGCGAGCAACCCATCGGCCCCGAGGTTCGCGAACGTCCGCGCGCCGATCGCGCGCTG
>JAPLLF010000019.1 GCA_026387715.1 Pseudomonadota bacterium | reverse complement strand
CCCGCCGATGGCGACGCGCGCGCGCGGATCGTTCGCGACGAGCGCGATCGCCGACGTGTTCGACAGCTGCGACTGATCGGCGCGCACGAGCGCGATGTCGCTCGTGGCGTCGGGCTGGCTGACGATCGTGTTGACCGTCGTGTAGTCACCGTTGACCGCGACGTCGTTGTCGGGATCGACGTTGCGCATGTAGTAGATGTCCGCGAGATCGGTCTCGCCCGTGTTCGTCACGTCGACGTCGACGATGATGAACACGCCGCCGTCGACGATCGTGTACGTCTGACCGAACGCCAGCCCGTTCCACGACTGGCTCGAGGTCCACGTCACGGTCGCGCCGCCGCGGTCGCGGCACAAGCCGTTGACGTGGCAGGTCGGCGTGTCGAACGTGCCCGGGATGTCGAACGCGCTCACCCGGTTGTTGTTGGCGACGTAGGTCTGGGTGAACGTGCCACCCGAGCCGTCGTTGACCTGGACGCTGTACTCGACGCCCCACCCTTCCTCGGGCGTGCCCGGCGTGAAGAAGTCACCGTGGTAGTTGGTCCACTGCGACGCGTCGGGATCCGACACGAAGCCGAGCTCGTTGACGATGCTGGCGTTCGGCTCGGTGCGGCCGTGCCAGCCCACCGGGGCGACCTCCCCCGCGCCGAACGCGGCGTTGGGGCCGAGCCCCATCTCGAGGAAGTTGCCGCGCAGGTACGTCGAGGCGGCACCGCCGCCCAGCACCTCGCACGTCGTGACCTCGCACGCGTGACCCGGCCGGCAGGCGTACCCCGGCTCCAGGCGACAGGTCGCCGAGCAGCCGTCGTTGTCGGCGGTGTTGGTGTCGTCGCACTGCTCCGAAAAATCGAGCGTGCCGTCCCCACACGTACCGAGTTGCTGTTCGAACTCCGACCGATCCCACTCGCTGCCCGACTTGCTCGAACAGCCCGCGAGACCGACCCCAATAGTGATGACCGCGAGGGTCCCGACCTTCATCGGCGCATCCTACGCGCGCCTCTCACCGAGTCGACTGAGATTATTTCTTCTTCGAAACTTTTTTCTTCGGCGCGGGGGCGGCGACCACCTCCTCGGCGTCGTCCTCGGCCGCCGCCTTCGCGGGCTTGCGCTCCGGCTCCTTGGCCATCCCGAGCGAAGCCTTGAGGGCCTCCATCAGATCGATCACCTTGCCGACCGGCGCCTCGGGCTGCATCGTGATCTCCTGGCCTTCGATCTTCTTCTGGATGAGATCCATCATCCGCGTCTGCACGTCGTCCTTGTACTTCTCGGGGACGAACACGTCCGACGCGATCTGCTGGATGATCTGCTTGGCGAGGTTGAGCTCGGCCGGCTTGAGCACCGGGAGCGCCGGCAACGGTACCTCGGACCACGGCTTGACCTCCTGCGCGTAGCGCAGCTGGTGCATGATCATGCCCTCCTGGTACGGGCGGAGCAGCACGATGTACTGCTTGCCGCGCGCGGAGTACGACGCCAGCCCGACCAGGCCGGTGTCGACCATCGCATCGGCGAGCAGCTTGTACGCGCGCTCGCCGCCCTTGTCGGGCCCGAGGTAGTAGCTCTTCTCGACGTACAGCGGATCGACCGCCATCGCCGGCACGAACTCCTCGAGCGCGATCGACTGGGTCGCGACCGCGTCGAGCGCCTTGAGCTCGTCGGGGGTCATGATCACGTACTGGCCCTTGGCGTGCTCGTACCCCTTGACCGTGTGCTCGCGGTCGACGACCTCGTTGCACTTGGTACAAACGTACTGCTGCTTGAGCCGCGAGCCGTCCGCGTCGTGCAGCATGTTGAAGCTGATATCGCTGCCCGACTCGTTGGTCGTGTACAGCTTCGTTGGAATCGAGACGAGACCAAACGAGATCGTGGCAGTGCCGATGGAGCGAGCGACCATGGGTGGAGCATAACCATTCCCCGGATTCCCCGGGTCTTCCCGAACCACCATGCCCAGCGATCCCCCCGAACCACCCAATCTGGACGCCTACCGCGCCAAGCGTGACGGGGGCTCGACCCCTGAACCGATGGCCAGCGTTCCAGGGGGGCCGTCGGTCGCGCGCGGCGGGCCGCGGATGTTCGTGGTGCACCAGCACGACGCGACCCGCATGCACTGGGATCTGCGGCTCGAGATCGACGGGATCCTGTGCTCGTGGGCGGTGCCGAAGGAGCCGTCGATGGATCCCGACGACAAGCGGCTCGCGGTGAAGGTAGAGAACCACCCGCTCGAGTACGTGCACTTCGAGGCCGTGATCCCCGCCGGCAACTACGGCGCCGGCCCGATGATCGCGTGGGACCGCGGGCTGTTCCGCCCGCTCGTCGATCCCGCGCAGGGCCTCGTCGACGGCGAGATCAAGTTCGAGCTCTACGGCTACAAGCTGCGCGGCGCGTTCACGCTGGTGCACACCGGCAAGGGCACGCGTGGCAAGCAGTCGGGGCGCGGCAGCGATCACTGGCTGCTCATCAAGAAGCGCGACGACGCGGCGGCGCAGTTCCTCGCGGGTGGCGTGCCGCTGGCGGACACGTCGGTGCTCTCGGGGCTCTCGATCGACGAGCTCGCCGAGGGCGGCCCCCGCCACCAGCTGGTCGTCGCCGAGCTCGCCAAGCTCGGCGCGCCGCGCCGCGTGATCGCCCCGGGCTCGTTCGAGCCGATGCTGTGTCACACCGCCGAGGCGCCGTTCTCGTCGACCGCCGGCGAGTGGGTGTTCGAGCTCAAGTACGACGGCTTCCGGATGATCGCGTTCGGCGGCGCGGGCCAGGCGGCGCTGCGCTACCGCAGCGCGCAGGATCCGACCGACCGTTACCCCGAGATCACGAGCGCCGTGCGCGCGCTGCCGATCCCCGGCCTGGTGCTCGACGGTGAGGTGGTCATGCTCGACGCCGAGGGCAAGCCGGACTTCCACAAGCTGTCGTTCCGCGGCCAGATGCACCGGGTCTCCGAGGTGCAACGCGCCGCGATGTCGGCGCCGGTCACGTACATCGTGTTCGACCTGCTGGGCGCGGCGGGCTTCGATCTCCGCGGCCTGCCGTTGCTCGCCCGCAAGGCGCTGCTCCAGAAGATCCTCCCCACGGTAGGCCCGCTCCGCTACGGCGACCACATCCCGAACCAGGGCGAGGCCCTGCTCCAGCAGGTCGTCGCGCGCGGCCTCGAGG
>JAPLLF010000658.1 GCA_026387715.1 Pseudomonadota bacterium | reverse complement strand
CTTGTCGGCGGTGCCGTGCATCGCCAGGATCGGCATCGTCAGCGCGTCGACGCCCGCCCAGATCTGCCGCATCCCGTCGACGAGCCCGGCCGCGGTGCGCGCGGGACCGACCGGCTGCGAGATCAGCGGATCGTCCGCCATGCGCAGCGCGTTGGCGACCTCCGACGAGAAGTTCTCGTTGGGCAGGTCGAGGACCGGGAACTTCGGCATCGTCGCGCCGGTCAGCGCGAGCGACGCGAGCAGCACCGGCTGCGCGTGGACCACGAGCGCGGGCCCCGACAGCGCGAGCCCCGCGAGCTTGCCCCCAGACGGCGAGCGATGTCGCTCGGCGGCCAGGGTCGCGATCGCCCCGCCCATGCTGTGGCCGAACAGGAACACCGGCCTGGCGGGCTCGGCGGTCTCGACGCGTGTCAGGAACTGCTCGAGATCGTCGACGTAGCGCGTCCACGTGCCGGGATCGACGCGCGGGCCCGCCGAGCGTCCATGGCCGCGCAGATCGAACGCGTAGACGCTGTAGCCCCCCGCGGCGAGCCGGGTCGCGGTCGCATCGTAGCGCGCGCTGTAGTCCTTGAGGCCGTGCACGATCACGACGACGCCGCGGACCTCCCCGGTCGCGACCCAGTGGCGTGCGAACAGCTTCGTGCCGTCGCGCGCCTCGAACAGCGTCCCGCTCGGATCGGCCCGGAAGCCCGGGTCGGGCGTGTGCGCACAACCCGCGATCGCCGCGAGCCCCGCGAGCCCGACGAGCGCACCCCGACGGATCAAACGGTCAGCCCCTTCTTGTAGGCCAGGAGCTCCTTCTGCGTCTTGAGGAGCAGCTGGTTGGTCTCGAGCAGCTCCCGGGTGCGCAGGCGGACCTGGTTGGCGAGGCGCTCGCGCTCGCGGGCCTCGGTCTCGAGCATCTCCTGGTACTTCACCTGCACGACGGCCTCGTCGGTGACGTTGCGCTGGCTCTCGAGCGCGCCGACGTGCGTGCCGTGCTCGTCGGTGATCGGCACCGCCGACAGGATGAACCGCAACTTCTGGGCCTCGCCGACGATCGACCCGCTGATCTCGTCGAGCCGGACGTGGCGGTTGTCGCTCCAGCACTGCTGAGCGATGCAGTCGGTCTTGCAGATGTTGAGCTCGAGCACGTCGTAGCAGTGCTTGCCCTTGAGCCCACGCGCGACCTGGCGTGGCAACAGGGCGAAGAACGCGCGGTTGAAGTCGACGATCCGACGCTCGGTATCGACCACGAAGTAGCTATCCACGATCGCGTTCGCCGTCCGCTTGAACTCGGTCAAGAATTGCGTGAGCGCCGGGGCGACTTGGTCAGCCACGGACAAATCGTAGCAGTTCCGAGCTATCTGGAATAACTTTCGGGCCGGATGGCCAAGCGCGGCGGGCTGAGTCTATCGGTCAAGATGATCCTCACGACGACCTTGCTCGTCGTGTTGACCGTCGTGGGATTCGGTGCGCTCAGCATCACCAACATCCGGCAGACGTTCGACGAGGCCGCCAAGGAGCAGGTGAAGCTGTTCCGGCAGGGCCAGCGGCAGCTCGGCGAGACCGGCGCGCCGCTGCTGGGACGCGCGGTGCAGCTGCTGATCACCGATCGCGGCCGCGACCTCGAGGTCATCGAGCTCGCCAAGGCCACCGTCGCGCAGGACACCAAGATCGAGCGGGACGGCGCGACCGACTACGGCCTGCGCCTGGTCTACGTGCTCGACCCGCAGCAGAACGTGATCGCCGACTGCATCGAGGCCAAGACGCTCGCGTGCACCCCGTTCAACGAGAGCCACCCGCCGATCGGCAAGGTGCACGGCGCGCTGACGATCGACACGTGGGCCGCCGCGAAGGCGCAGTGGCAGGCCGAGGCCGCGCGGCCGGGCGGCGGGACGGCGCTCGTCGACTTCGAGCACGAGGCCGACGGCGCGAAGTATCGGGTGTTCGCGTTTCCGGTGTTCGGCGGCGCGCCGCCGACGGCCGCCGGCGCGATCGCGACCGAGCCACCGTCGGGTCGGCTCGGCTACGTGGTGCTCGCGTACGACGTCGCGCCGATCGATCGCTACATCCTGGCGTCCGAGGATCACAAGGCCGAGGCGTCGCGCTCGGCCGTGCTCTACACCGGCGCGATCGGCGCGCTGTTCGCGCTGATCGGCAGCGTGCTCGCGATCCTCCAGGGCCTGTCGATCACGCGGCCGATCAAGCAGCTCGCGTGGCGCGCGAACCAGATCGCCAGCGGCGACCTCGCCGCGCGCGTCGAGATCAAGTCACACGACGAGATCGGCCTGCTCGGCCAGAACTTCAACTTCATGGCCGATCAGATCACGATCCTGCTCCAGCAGACCGCGGAGAAGGCGCGCCTCGACCAGGAGCTCGCGGTCGCCAAGGCGATCCAGGAGACGCTCGTGCCGACGGCCGAGCCGGTCGACAATGGCATCCTCAAGTTCGCCGGCTTCTACCAGCCCGCCGCGCAGACCGGCGGCGACTGGTGGACGTGGCACCAGCTCACCGAGCACCGGATCCTCCTCGTCATCGGCGACGTCACCGGGCACGGCGTGCCATCGGCGATGATCACCGCCGCGGCGAAGGCGGCGTGCGACGTCGCGCGCTACGTCCACGGCGACGAGGTCACGGTGACGCGCCTCCTCGAGATCATGAACCAGGCGATCTTCGAGAGCGCGCAGCGCCGGTTCGTGATGACCTGCTTCGCGTCGATCGTCGACACCCGCGCGCGGACGATCACGTACGCGAACGCCGGCCACAACTTCCCCTACCTGTTCCGCACCGCCGGGGACAAGGGCGAGTTCGGCTCGCTGATGATCCGCGGCAACCGGCTCGGCGACGACCAGACCTCGCGCTACGAGGCCAAGACGACGGAGCTCGGGATGGGCGACGTGATCGTCTGGTACACCGACGGCATCGTCGAGTGCGAGAACCCCAAGGGCGAGGAGTACGGCGAGAAGCGGTTCCGCGCGTCGGTCAAGCGCGCCGCGGCGCTCGACGCGAGCGAGATGCGCGACGCGATCGTGGGGGACGCGACGGCGTACTTCGCGACCATGCCGCGCAAGGACGACATCACGATGATCGTCGGGAGGATCCATTGAGGTTCGCCGTGCTCGCGGGCGCCGTGCTCGCGCTCGCGCCGTACGCCGCCCACGCCGCCGTCGAGGACGACCTCCGAGACGGCGACAAGTACTTCGAGGATGGCGACTGGGCACGCGCCGCCATCGCGTTCGATCGCGCGATCGCCAAGGCGCCGAGCCAGGTCCCCGCCGAGGCGTACGGCAAGCGCGCCGCGATCTTCATCATCCAGCGCGACTACGTCGGCGGGCTGGCGTTCGTCGACAAGGCCAAGCTGCGCTACCCGGCCGCGCCCGAGGTCCTCGAGCAAGAGGCCCTGCTCCTGTTCGAGACCGATCAGAAGGCGAAGGCCGTGGCGATCGCCGAGCGCGTCGTGGCGGTGCGCCCGCGGACGTTCACCAACCAGCAGCTGATCGGCGAGTACTACGCGACCCGTGACCCGCAGAAGACGGCCAAGGCCTACGAGGCCTACCTCGCCGCGCGACCCGCCGAGCTCGAAGCCGGCGACACCCTGCCCCGGATCCGGCTCGGCTTCGCGTACCTCGCCAACGCGCGCGTGATCCTCGGCGAAGGTGGCGGCGAGGAGGTCGAGGCGCGCGCCGCGACCGCGTACACCAGGGCGGTCGAGCAGTTCGACGTCGTGCAGAAGAAGTTCGGCAAGAAGCCCAACGCGCAGACCAACGCCGACAACGGCCTGTGCGCCGCCTACGCCGGGCTCGGGCGCTTCGATCAGGCCGTCACGGTGTGCGAGCGCGTGATCGGGGACCCGACGCACATCGATCCCAGCGGCTCGGTCTGGTTCAACCTCGGGACCGCGTACCTCGCGCGCAAGCAGACCCAGAAGGCGCGGGGCGCGGCGACCGAGTTCACGCGCATGCGCAAGTCGGAGGCGCGCGGCTACATCCTGCTCGGCGATACGTTCTACGCGGATCGCCAGTGGACCGCCGCGCTCGAGCAGTACCTGCGCGGCGAGAAGCTCCTCCGCCCGACGCAGCCGCGCGATCAGATCCAGCTGTCGATCCGCCTCGGCAAGACGTACCTCCGGCTGCCGGTCGCCGCCGGCACCAGGAACCCGAACATCGACCTCGCGATCGACAAGCTCCAGACGGCCGCGGGCGCCAACCCCAGGAGCCTCGAGCTCGCGATCGAGCTCGGCAACGCGTACGTCGAGGCGCACCTGGACGCCAAGGCGATCGCCCTGGCGGATCGCCTGCTGCTGGACACCGCCGCACCCAGGCAGGTCACCCCCGTCGACCAGCGCGTCGAGCTCCTCGCGATCGCGGGCAAGGGTCAGTACAACACCCGCAAGCTCAAGGACGCACGCGCGCGCTTCGAGGCCGCGCAGAAGCTGCGGCCGGCCGACATCACGATCCAGCGCGACCTCGTGCTGGTGATCAACGAGCAGGCGCTCGAGGCCACCGACGGCAAGGCGGCGCAGGCGCTGCTCGATCAGGCGCTCGCCGTCGACGGCAGCTCGCCGGTGACGCTCACCAACGTCGCGATCCTCGCGATCGGTCGAGGGGATTGCGAGGTCGCGCAGAAGCAGCTGACCCGGCTCGAGTCGATCAACGGCCACGACGCGGTGTTGCGCGCACGGCTGGCGGCCCGCGCGGCCCTGTGCGTCGGCAAGCCCGATCTCGCGCGCGCCTCGGAGGCCTACGCGACCGCGGAGGCGCTCGCGAAGAAGGCCAACGCGACGATGACGCTCGCCGAGATCTACGTCGAGTGGGCGCCGCTGCTGTACGACACGGATCTCGCCGGCGCGGTGGAGAAGCTCGAGTACGCGGTGCAGGCCGGTGGGCAGGAGACCCGGATCGTCACGCCCGCGAAGCGCAACCTCGCGCTCGCGCTGTACCGCCGCGGCTGGCGGGCGCTCAAGGACGGCAAGTCGGCCGACGCCGTGGCCGATCTGGAGCGCGCGTTCCGCGATGGCGTGCTCAAGGGCACCGAGCCGCTCGCGTTCGAGTTCTCGCTCGCGCTCGCCCAGCTCGACGCCGGGCGCGCCGCCGAGGCCGGCAAGGCGTTCCGCGCGCTCGCCCAGAAGGGGAGCCTCGCGACGTACCTGCGCCCGCCGTACGCCAAGGTCGGGCCCCAGCTGCTCGCCGCCTACGCGAGCTACCGCACCGGCTCGCTCGCCGCGCGCCAGCAGGCCGCCGCGGACTTCACGCGCCTCGCGACCGACCTGCCGGGCGCCAAGATCGAGGAGCTGATCGCCGGGTGCTGGGAGTCGATCGCGTTCGAGCAGTGGCGCAACGGGCAGGTCGGCGCCGCGCAGCGGTCGCTCGCCGCGGCGGCGACCCACGTCACCAACCAGCCGGAGCTCGACAAGCGCCTCCGCATGGATCGCCTGGCCCTCGCGCTCGACAAGCGCCAGCTCGCCGCGCTCGAGAGCCTGCAGGGCTCGCCCCCCGAGGTGCTGGTCAACCTGGGCATCGTCCTCGAGCAGCTCGGCCGCCCCCGGGAGGCCTACGACGCCTGGCTGCGCGCCAAGGCGCGCGGCGTCCAGAGTCGCGACCTGCAAAAGTGGATCGACGCCAAGAAACGGATCTACGGCTACTGATGCGCACCTCCCTCCTCCCCGTCGTCCTCGCCATGCTCGCGTCCTCGGCGTCCGCCGATCCGGCCAAGCTCGTCGTGGGCATCTACGTCCCCTCGGTCGAGTTCGGCACCGCCCAGGCGCGGCTCGCGTACGTGCAGGGCCTCGCGAAGGCGATCGAGGGCGCGACCGGCATCAAGACCGAGGCGCAGTCGTACGCGAACGTCGCGGCGCTGCGCAAGGACGCCGTCGATCTCGCGATCCTCGACGGTCAGTGCTACGCGGCGGATCCACGCGGACG
This sequence comes from Pseudomonadota bacterium, assembly GCA_026387715.1. Classification (GTDB taxonomy): domain Bacteria; phylum Myxococcota_A; class Polyangia; order Haliangiales; family Haliangiaceae; genus JABFXX01. Next base: position 1,548 of record JAPLLF010000658.1, on the reverse strand, counting down.
GCTCGTCGCGACCGCGACGATCGGAGGCGCGACGACGCGCGCGTTCGCGCTGTACGCGTCGACCCCCGACATGCTGTCGCTCAAGGGCAAGACCCTCGCGTTCGTGAGCACCGGCTGCAACGACGCGGCGTTCGTCGACCACGCGATGCTCGACTCGGAGGTCGATGGCGGGTTCTTCGGGGCGCGCACCGGCAAGCCCGATCTCACCGCGGCGATCGCGGAGGTCGCGTCGTACAAGGCCGCGCACGCGGTGTTCGCGCCGGTCGGCACCGCGAAGGGCCTCACCAAGCTGTTCGACGCCGGGCTGGTGCCGAACCCCGCGCTGGTCACCCCCAGCGGCAAGCTGCCCGAGCCGCTGGTCGACAAGATCGCCGCGGCCGTGATCGGCTACGGCGGCGGCGGCGCGATCGGCGGCTGGACCCGGCCGTCGCGTGACATCTACGCCAACCTCGCGGCCCGCTTCGCGCGCACCTCCAAGGCAGGCGTGCTCGCCAACCCCGAGCCGGTGCGGCTCGACGCACGCGACGTCCTCCTCGAGCCGCCGACCCTGCGGGACACCGCGGTCGTCGAGCTTCGTCATCACTTCATTCGCGCGGGCGAGCGCATGGAGTGATGTACGACACGCACGCACTGAACATGTGGTGCCGACAGAACGTTTGATCGTGGCGAGACGATCGCAGCTATCATCGATCGCGGTGGGGGACCTCGCGCAGAGGAAGGGAGGCACGCGCCTCGGGTCGTACGAGATCGTCCGCAAGCTCGCGAGAGGCGGCATGGCGGAGCTGTTCCTCGCCAAGTCGGTGGGGCCCCAGGGCTTCGAGAAGCTCGTCACGCTCAAGAAGATCCTCCCGCAGTACGCGCGGAGCCCGCGGTTCGTCCGGCTGTTCCTCGACGAGGCCAAGCTCGCCGCCGGCTTCCAGCACCCGAACATCGCCCACGTGTTCGACCTCGGCGCGGTCGACGACACCTACTTCTTCGCGATGGAGTTCGTGCACGGCCAGGACGTGCGGACCTTGCTGCACCGCGCGTGGGAGACCAAGCGCGCGATCCCGATCGACCTGTGCGTGCAGGTCGTGCGGCAGGTCGCCTCGGCGCTGCACTACGCGCACGAGCAGTGCGACCCCGACGGGCGCCCGCTCGAGATCGTGCATCGCGACGTGTCGCCGTCGAACATCATGCTGTCGTACGACGGCTCCGTGAAGCTCCTCGACTTCGGCGTCGCCAAGGCGCAGTCGTCGTCGACCAGGACCCGCACCGGCACGCTCAAGGGCAAGGTCTCGTACATGTCGCCCGAGCAGGCGAAGGGCGCGCCGGTCGACCGACGCAGCGACGTGTTCTCGCTAGGCATCGTGCTCTGGGAGCTGCTCACCGGCACGCGCCTGTTTCGGGGCGCGAACGATCTCGCGACGATCCAGATGATCGTCAACGAGGCACCCGCCGCGCCGTCGACGTACCGCGACGACTGCCCACCCGAGCTCGACCTCATCGTCCAGCGGGCGCTCGCCACCGCGCCGGACGCACGGCTACAGACCGCGCAGCAGCTCCAGC
>JAPLLF010000776.1 GCA_026387715.1 Pseudomonadota bacterium | reverse complement strand
TCGGCCCCCAGCACGCGCCGCGCCTCGTTGGGCGCGAGGACCTCGGACGACACGCTGTCGATCGTGAACGATTGGTAGAGGTAGCGATAGCCGGTGAGCTCGAGCCGGATCGTCATCCCCGGCGCGAGCTGCGGGCGATCCTCGCCTGGCAGGAGCGCGATCACCTCGAGCCCCTCCGTGCTGTCGACGATCGAGGCGACGATGTCGCCGGGGTCGAGGTGCTGACTCGACCGCACGCGGACATCGCCGACCACCCCGGCGACCGGCGCGTGGATCAGCCGTTCGTCGACGGCGGTGTGCGCGGTGTCGAGCTCGTGGCGCAGGTTGCGCAGCGAGCCATCGACCGCGGCGTCCCCCGGGTCGAGCATGTGGTTGCGCAGCTGCGTCTCGAACTCGTGATCGAGCCGCGCGACGGTGGCTCGCTGATCGGTGTCGTCGAGCCGCACGATGACCGCGCCGAGCTCGACGTGATCGCCGGGGGCGACCGGGACGCTCAGCACGTTGCCGCCCGCGCGCGCGGAGATCGGCGTCCGCGCGGTCGAGCGGATCAGCGCGGGCCCCGACGAGTAGGTCGAGACCGATCCGACGATGACGAACACCACGCTCGCCGCGACCAGCACCACGAGGAGCCAGTAGGCCCACGAGACCCAGCCCGGCGAGACGCGCACGACATCACCCCAGCGGGACATCCCCTGGGCCTGGCGTGCCTGGCGGCGGAAGATGCCGTCTTCGTCGCTGGTCTCGTCGAGGATCTCCTGGGAGTGCACGTGGATCGAGAGCTGATCGAGCACCGGCGCGGCGACCTGCGCGAACCGGCCGAGCAACCCGACGTCCGCAGGTCCGAACGCCGGCCGTCGGCCACGGCGGACGACGACGAGCACCGCGTGCACCCCACCATCGGACCCCAGCACGGGCTGGGCGATCAGGTGATCCTTGAGATCGCCGTTCGGATCGTCGATCGCGCCGACGAAGCGCGGATCGTCTCCGACGATGTTGGCGATCGCCGCCACGCCGGTACGGGCGGCGAACCCGGCGAGGCCCGTAACGGCGCGCCGATCGTCACCCGCCTTGCTGTTGATCTTCGCCTCCGACCACAGCGCCGCCGCGTCGGCGTCGTAGAACAGACAGTACGCGCGATCGACATCGATCAACTCGATGAGGATCTCGACGATGGTGGTCTCCGTGGTCGAGAGATCGGTGGCGGCCCCCAGCTTGCGCGCGGCGGCGACGGTGCGCTGCGCGTCGCGCGCTTCCGACGGCGTCGTCGGCGACGCGAGCGGCGTGGGCGGGACTGGCTTGCGCTCGGCGAGCGCGACCAGCAGGGTGCGCAGGTGCTCGGCCGGCCACTCGCGGGTCACGACGTGGGCCGCGCGCGGATAGTCGGTCGTCGGATCGCCGATCACCACGACCGCGGCGTCGAGCAGGCGTTGCTGATCGCCGGGGAGGTGATCGGCGATCGCCGCGAGGCAATCGGCGCTGATCACCATCGCGTCGGCGGGGGCCTCGGCGACGACGATCAGCGAGCCGTCGATCGCGCGGCGGACCCAGTCCTCATCCCGCGGGTTGGAGCAGACCACCGCCAGCGTCGCCAGGCTGGTGTGGAAGACCACCGTGCAGGCGCCGATCGAGATGATGTCGCCGGAGTGCAGGACGCGGGAGCCCGTGACCCGGACGCCGCCGACGCGGGTCCCGTTCTGGCTGCCGAGGTCGATGAGCAGCGCCGCGTCGGCGCTCAGCTCGAGCTCCGCGTGCTGGCGCGACGTCGAATCGTCCGCGAGATACACGTCCGCGTCGAGCGCACGCCCGATGCCGAGCTTGCCGTGCTCTGGCAAGGGTACGCGGCGGGACCCTCGCGAGTCGACCACCAGCAGATAACGTCCATGGACCGCGCTCGCGTCGACGACATCGTCGAGCGCGCCGGAATGAAGGACCGTGCTCTCGTCGTCTCTCATGGGTGACACGACGCTGTCGAATCCTGTCAACCGCCTCGGTCGATGTCAACCGCCTCGGTGGCGAAGACAGTCCGCCGTACGCGGCCTGGGTGCCGGTACCCGCTCAGCCGAGCGGGATCGCGAAGTTCCAGCCCGCCGCCAGCAGCGCGTCGAGGGCGCCGAGGGCCTGGGCCGTGCGCGCGTCGCGGTCGCCGCGGAGCCACTGCCAGCGACGTCCATCCGCCTCGAGCCGGTCGACGAACCGCGCGGTCATCCACGCGCGCAGGTGCTCCCCGTCGCGGAGCCCGTCCTGCGCGAACGGCACGTCGTCGTGGTGGGTCAGCAGGTAGAGATGGTACGGCGCCGCCCCGCCGAGCGCGTCGACCGCGGGCGACGGCGCGCCGCGATACCGCTCGTGCCAGATCCCGGTCGCGAACGCGTCGGTGTCGCAGACGACGACCGGCGCTCCCGTGCGCGCGGTGGCGCGCTCGCGCTCGGCCTGCGCGCGCGCGATGTCGACGAAGTCGTCGGTGTCCCACGCCAGCTCGTGCATGCCCGCGTCGGGGCCGCGCGCGGCGAGCTTCTGCGCGGTCACCTCGCGGCCGACCTCGGGCACCCACGCCGCGTCGGCGAACGCGCCGCCCCGCGCGCGCAGGCGTTCCGCGATCGCCGCGGCCACGGTGGTCTTGCCCGTGGACTCGGCGCCGACCAGGACGACCCGCCAGGCGAGGTGCCCCCGCACGCACGGCGCGAGCGCGTCCCAGTGCGCGACGGGATCGGCGCGCACGGCGGTGCCGGAGACGCGATGCGCCGCGCGCGTCAGGTCCACCAGGACGTGCCGCGCGCCGAGCCGACGCGCGAGCTCGTCGCCA
>JAPLLF010000830.1 GCA_026387715.1 Pseudomonadota bacterium | reverse complement strand
GCAGTCCTGCGTTAGAGCGCGACTACAACACCGCCCATGCCGCGGTTCAGGATGCGTTGACCCCCGAACAGTTGGACGCGGCCAACCAGCGCCTCAACGCGATCGATGCAGCCCTTGCAACGCACGGCCATCCCGCGCCAGCGCAGGGGCCTGCCGCGCCTTCGCATGAACCGATCACGCCCGAGACCGCGGCAGCGACTGCCGCCCCGGCGGAACGTGTCAACGCGGATGAGACAGTGGTCGCGTGAATTCTATGTAGCGATCGCTACCTCGGCCGATCGCGTGTAGGGCGGCATGGGCGGCATCGCCGCCGTGGTTACGGACTCGCCGAGCGGCGCCGGATCGGGGAGGTCGGGGGCGTGGTCCGCCGCGAGCGCGACGACCTCGACGACCTCGGTGACGACGGGGTTGATGTGGACGGCGACAGGCGGCAGCTGCACGCGCGGCGCGCCGTTGGGGAACCGCTCCGGATGCGCGCGATACGCGACGTCGAGGGCGGCCTGGCGCGTCGCGGCGACCTCGGCGACGCGGCCATGGAAGACCTCGGCCGGGGTGAACAGGGACAGGCCCGCGTGGTGATGGCCGTCGTTGTGCCAGCCGAAGAAGTCGCCGAGCCAGGCGCGGCCGTGGAGGACCGAGCCGAAGCGGCCGGGGTAGTCGGGCTGGTACTTCAGCGTCTTGAACTGCGCCTCGCTGTACGGGTTGTCGTTGGACACGCGCGGGCGACTGAAGCTGCGCGAGGCGCCGAGCGAGTCGAGCAGCTGTGCGAGCGTGTCGCTCTTCATCGCCGACCCGCGATCGGAATGGACCTGGAGGCCGGGCGCGACGCCGTGGCGCGCGATGGTCTCGGCGAAGAGCTGCGCGGCGAGGTGTTTGCATTCCTTGGCCGCGACCATCCAGCCGACGACGAATCGGCTGAAGAGGTCGATGATGACGTACGCCATCAGGAACACGCCCTTCTCCAGCGTCGCGAGCTTGGTGATGTCCCACGTCCAGATCTGGTTCGGCGCCGTCGCGGTCAGCGACGGCATCGCGTGCTGCTGCGGCGCCCGCTGGTTGCGGCGGTCCCGGACCTCGCCAGCGGCGGTGAGCACGCGATAGATCGTGCGGATGGACGCGAGGTACGTGCCGCGCCCGAGTAGGGTCGCGTACATCTCCGTCGGCGGCTGGTCGGCGAACTCGGCGCTGTGGAGCGCGTCGAGGATGGCCTGGCGCTCGGAGTCGCCGAGCCGGCGCGGGCTTGGCGCGCGGGCACGGCTGACCAGCGCCGATGGTGGCGGCACGGGCTGACGCCACCGGTGCAGTGAGGCGCGGCTGACGGCCACCGCCGTGCAGGCCGCGACGACCGGCACGACGACGTCGCGCTCATCGACGATGCGCATCAAGACGCGTCCTCGGGCAGCGCCGGCAATGCCAGGCCCAGTAGCTCGTGCGCTTTTTTTTGGAGGTCGATGATCGCGTTGGCCACGCGCAGCTTGTGCGTGACCTTGGCCAGCTCCTTCGTGGCGGCGAGCAAGGCGCGGTCTTTGGCGTCGAACTTCGGCTTGCGGCCCGGCTT
>JAPLLF010000882.1 GCA_026387715.1 Pseudomonadota bacterium | reverse complement strand
CGCGCGACGAGCTCCTTGCCGGCGCCCGACTCGCCCGTGATCACGACGGTCGCGCGCGAGCTGGCGACCTGGGCGACGTCGGTGAGCACCCGCCGCATCGCGGGTGACGCCACGACGATCCCGGGCAGCTCGACGAGCTCGGCCCCGAGTGGCGCCGCGTCGCGCTCGCCGCCGCGCAACGACGCGACCTCGAGCGCGAGCCCCGCGACCAGCGCGACGATGCGCAGCGCCGCGTGGACGTCCGGCGGTGGCGTGACGGCGAGGCCGAGCCGCATGCCGTTGCCGATCGCGAACCACGCGGCGATCGGGCCAGCGTGCGGCGTAGCCGCGACCTCGACGACGACGTCGGTGCCGGCCACGGCGCGCGAGACCGCCGCGAGCTCGCGCAGCACCATCGTGCGGGTCGCCCCGCCCACGGCGAGGCGCTGGACGGCGAGCTCGAGTCCCGGGGTGGCGGGTGGTGGCGTCCGGTGGGGCGGCACGCTCGCGAGCGCGGCGGCGACCCGCGTCAGCTCGCGATCGAGCCACGGTGGCCGAGGGATCCCGATGGCGGCGAGCTCGGCCTCGGCGTTCGCACTCCGGAAGTCGGCGGCAGGCGCGGCGAGCAGCCGATCGATGCCGGCCGCGCCGAGCCGCGCGATCGCGGCGTCGAGCCGATCGCCCGCGGCCTCGAAGGTCGCGATCGCGGACTCGACGAGCGTACGCCCCTCGTCGATCCGGCCCTCGCGGATCAGCAGCGTGCCCTCGATGCGCCGCAGGCTCGCGGTGCTCCACGCCGCCGGCCGTCGATCGGCGCTGCGCTGCGCGCGCTCGAGCACCTCGCGCGCCTCCGCGATGGAGTCGCCGTCGACGAGCACCGCGTTCGCGTGCGCGACGAGCAGGTCGCGCTCCATGCTCCAGCCACGGCACAGCTGGCCGGCGTGATCGTACGCGCGCATCGTGGTGGCGGCGTCGTCGCCGCGCGCCTGGCAGGCGGCCGCCGCGAGCGCCGCGGCGAACGCCTGGCTGACCGTGCGCATCGACGGGAGGTGGATCGCGCCGACCTTCATCGCCAGCGTCGCGAGCGCGGCGGCGTCGCCCATCGCGAGCAGGTAGCGCGACTGCACGAGGAGCACGATGGTGACCGGGAACCGCAGCTGATCGAGGATCCGATCCGACTGCGCGAACACCGCCGGGAGCTCGTCGAGTCGGCACAGCCGCATCAGCGCCTCGGCCTCGGCACGCAGCGCGAGCGCGGTGTGCATGCCGGCCGCGAGCTGCGCGGCCTCGGCGACGTGGCGCGACCGGCGCGCGAGCGCGAGCGCGACCTCCGGATCGCCGAGATCGTCGAGCATCCGCAACGCGCGCATCGCGTCCACGCGCGCCTCGAGCGAAGGGCACGCCGACAGGTGCGGGTTCGCGCGCAGCCGCTCGAGCCGCTCGACCGCGACGCGGCCATGGCCGGCGAGCGTGGCGCCGAGCGCGCGCAGCTGATCGAGGAACATCGCGGGCACCTCGGGCAGCGACGCGCTCGCGATCGACTCGACGCTCGCGAGCGCGCGCCGCAGCAGATCGTCGTCGCCAGCGAGCAACCCCGTGTTGGC
>JAPLLF010000639.1 GCA_026387715.1 Pseudomonadota bacterium | reverse complement strand
ACGAGCGCGAGCGCGAGCGCCTGATCGCGCTCCGCGATCGCGTGGGCGTGCGCCTCCGTGAGGTTCTCGAGCTCGTCGGCGAGCTCGGCGAACGCCGCGTGATCGGCGCGCACGATCGCGCGCGCCGCGAGCTCGCGACCGAGGTGCGCGAAGTACCGCGCGTGGCCAGCGGCGAGCGCGGCACGATCCGGGAGGGTCGCGAGCAGCTCGCGGGCGACCTCGCGGATCGTCTCGTAGAGCTGGAACCGGCTCTCCCCGGTCTCGGCCGTGGTCGTCCGCAGCAGCGAGTGATCGCGCAGCGCCTCGAGCGAGGCCATCACGTCGTCGGGGGAGGTCGCGAGCACCGCCTCGGCGGCCGCCACCGTGAACCCACCGCGGAAGATCGCGCAGCGCGCGAAGTCGTCGCGCACGACCGCCACGAGCGACTCCACCGAGTCGAGGATCACGGCGCGCATCGACGCGTGGCGACCGCCATCACCGGGGCGGACCAGGAGGCCGAGCGCGAGACGATCGCGGAGCTGCGACGGCGACAGCACGCGGGTGCGCGCCGCCGCGAGCTCGATCGCGAGCGGCAGGCCATCGAGCCGCCGGACGATCTCGACGATCGCGGCGACGTCGTGGGGGGTCGGCGCGAGGTCCGGCCGCACCTGGCGGGCCCGCCGCACGAACAGGTCGACGGCCTCGCAGGCGAGCGCCACCGCCACCGGGGCGTCCGCGGCCGGCACCGCGAGCCCGGCGACCGGCCACAGCTGCTCGCCCGCGAGCCCGAGCGGCACGCGCGACGTCACGAGGAACTGCGCGCGCGGCGCGGCGGCGAGCCACGCCCCGAGGGTGGCGCCGACCTCGCGCACCAGGTGATCGCAGTTATCCAGCACGAGCAGTACCCGCCGACGATGCGCCAGCCGCCGGCCGAGCTCGGCGACGACGCGCGCCTCGCTGACGTCGCGATCCAGCGCGATCTCGAGCGCGGCCGCCACGACCGCGCAGATCGCCATCGCGCTGCGCGCGTCGGTCAGATCGACCAGCCACGCGCCGCCACCACCGTGGGCCCCGTAGGCCTCCGTCGTGTCGATCGCGAACCGGGTCGCGAGCCGCGTCTTGCCGACGCCGCCCGGCCCGGTCAGCGTGACCAGGCGCGTGCCTTGATCGAAGTACTCCGCGATCGCGGCGCGCTCGGTGACGCGCCCGATCAGCGACGACGATGCGTCGACGACGTTGGTCTTCGCGCCGGCCTTCACGGGTGCCAGTGTACGCAACCCGCGGCAGCGTTACGGCCCGAACGCCGCGAGCTTCTGCCGGGTCAGCCTGGGATGGACGTAGAGCTCGCCGAGCGCGAAGGCGGCGGTGCGCGGAAACTCGATCGTGCCACGCTCCCAGCGGGACACGGTTTCGGGTCGAACCCCGAAGAGCGCCGCGACCTCGTTCGCCTGCAGCCCCGCCAGCTTGCGCAGGAACTTGAACTCGACGCCGCTCCGAACGCCTCGTGCCACGAGCCCGGCGGCGATCTCGCGTTCTTGGCGTTCGACCTCCGGGAGGTCGTAGAGCGTCTCGCCACACCCGCCACATCGGCGACCGTGCTCGCTGATCTCGACGCCGAGCCGCTCGATGCGGCCACTCCAATCGTGAAACGAGTCAGTTGCGTGACAGGTCGGACATCGCATCGTCGCCTCCCGAGGCTAGAAGATCGTCACCACGATGACATCGGCCACCAGATCGACGATCACCGTCATCTCGTCGCCATCGAGGTCACGACCTCCGGACACACGCCAGTTCGCCCGGTCGACTTGCCAGCTCGCCTGTGTGGCGCCGAGCAACGCCGCCACGAGATCGCGGACCGAGGCACCGCGCTCCGCGAGGCGATCTCGTGCGTGTCGGGTGAGCACGATGCTGCCCCGGCGGACGAGGCGACGGATCTCGTCGAGCACCGTCGCGTCACTCATTCAAGATACTCCGACAAGGCAATATGTCAAGTTTCGTCGACGTACGAACAGCCACATGCGACCGGGTGGATCTAGGTGTCCTTGCGGACCTTCATGAGGCCCCACGCCTTGGCCTTCTCCGCGAACGTCGACTTCGCCATGCCGATCGACTTCGCGGCGGCGCGGATCGAGCCCTTCTGCATGAGCGCGTGCTCCATGAGGCCGCGCAGCGTGCGATCGACCTGCGAGAACGACTCGCCTTCCGGGGCGCGCGGGAACAGCTTCGTGCGCGGGACGGCGTGCACGTCCGGGAACACGTCGTCGGTGGTGATCGTCCCGTGGCTCGCCATCGTGACGCCGCGCCGGATGGTGTGGATGAGCTCGCGCACGTTGCCCGGCCAGTCGTAGTTGGCCAGCGCCGTCCACGCGTCGGCGGTCAGCGTGAACGCACCGAACTGCGGCGCGAGCGCGGCGAGCTGCGCGTGGACGAGCTCCGCGAGATCGCCGATCCGCTCGCGGAGCGGCGGCATCTGGACGATCACGCACGCGATCCGATGGTAGAGGTCGAGGCGGAGGTGCGACCCCTCGGTGCCGAGCCCGTCGATCCGGTTGGTCGCGGCGATCACGCGCACGTCGATCGCGCGCATGGCCTGGCCGCCGACGCGCCGGATCTGGCGGTTCTCGAGGGCACGGAGCAGGTGCGGTTGCTGCTCGAGCGGCAGCTCGCCGATCTCGTCGAGGAACAGCGTGCCGCCGTGCGCCTCCACGAAGAAGCCGTCGCGTTCGGCCACCGCGCCGGTAAACGCGCCGCGCTCGTGCCCGAACAGCTCCGAGCCGATCAGCTCGCGCGGGATCGCGCCGCAGTTGACCGGCACGAAGTTGTGCATCGCGCGCCGCGAGCTCTCGTGGATGAGCCGTGCGAGCACGTCCTTGCCGGTCCCGGTCTCGCCGACGACGAGCACGTTGCAGTCCGCGCGTGCCGCCTTGAGCGCGCGCTCGATCGCGAACCGGAACGCGGGATCGTGCCCGAGCAGGACCTCGGAGGCCTTCGGGGTCGGGTTGGGCAGCGATCCGAGCGCGACGAGGCTCGTCTGACCGACCGAGAGATAGGCCCCGGCGCGGAGCTCGGCCTCGTCGATCCGGTTGCAGCCGATGTACGTGCCGTTGCGCGAGCCTCGGTCGCGGACGATGAGGCGACCGTCCGTGGTGCGCTCGAGCGAGCAGTGCAGCCGGCTGATGTAGCGATCGTTGGGGACGTGCAGGTTGCAGTCCTCGAAGCCGCCGAGCATCCACCGCGAGTCGGTGTCGAGCGGGTAGATGGCGCCGGTCATGGCGCAGCGCAGGGCGACGACCTGGACGTCCTGGAACGGGTCGTCGTGAGCGACGACGGGGGTCTTCGAGAAATCGGGC
>JAPLLF010001200.1 GCA_026387715.1 Pseudomonadota bacterium | reverse complement strand
CGGCGTGGTCGACCCAGCTCGGGCTCAAGGAGTTCGGCATGGGCGTCTCGACGAACGCGACCGGGGGCGACACCGACACGCTGTTCGTCGCGGGCTCCGCGAGCGCCGGCGCGTCCAGCGTCACGCTCGCGAGCGTCGACGTCACGACCATGACCGCGACCGGCAAGGGCACCGTCCAGGGGTCGCCCGAGCTCACGGGCACCGGCGCGGCCGAGCTGTGGGGCTTCTTCCCGGACGCCGCGAGCCCGCGCGTCGCCCAGCTCGACAAGGGCAACGGCGCCGCGCTCAAGACGTTCGCGGCGGCGAGCCTCGCGGGCACGCCCGAGGCGTGGGCGTTCGCGTTCTACGGCGGCGACTTCTTCATCTTCCTGTCGAAGAACCTGGAGCTGTCGACGACCGTCTACCAGATGGACGGGACGACCGGCGCCATCAAGAGCATGACGCCGACCGGCGGGCGATTGATCGTCGGTGCGGGCGTGTCGACGTGCGCGCCGACGGTAATCTTCTGATGTGATCAGTCCGGGCCTCCGCATCGGCAAGTACGAGCTCACCCGCCAGCTCGGCCGCGGCGGCTTCGGGGTCGTGTTCGTCGCGATCGATCACTCGCTCGGTCGCGAGTGCGCGCTGAAGTTCCTGCTCCCCGAGCACGGCGCGCGCCCGGATCTGCTCGAGCGGTTCGTCCTCGAGGCGCGCAGCGCCGCGCAGGTCGGGCACGCCGGCATCGTCACGGTGTTCGAGTGCGGCGTGTTCCAGGGGACCGGCACCCCCGCCGACGGCACCGCGTTCATCGCGATGGAGCTGCTCGAGGGCGAGTCGCTCGCGATGCGGCTCCACCGGCACGGGCCGATGCCCGAGGTCGCGGCGCGCGTGCTCGTCCGCCAGGTCGCCGCGGCGCTCGGCGCGGCGCACGCCGAGGGGATCGTGCATCGCGACCTCAAGCCCGACAACATCTTCCTGGTGCCCGACGCGACGACGATCGGCGGCGAGCGCGTGAAGGTCCTCGATTTCGGGATCGCCAAGCTCGGCGACGACACCGAAACGTCGATGGTGACCGCGACGTTCGCCGTGTTCGGTACCCCGCGCTACATGTCGCCCGAGCAGTGCAGGTCGACGACGAACGTCGACGCGCGTACCGACATCTACGCGCTCGGCTGCATCATGTTCGAGCTCGTGTGTGGGCGCGCGCCGTTCGCGGGCGAGTCGGGCGAGCAGATCGCCCATCACCAGCTGACCGCGCCGCCGCGCGTCCGCGCGCTCCGGCCCGACATCAGCGAGGTCTACGACGAGACCGTCGCGGTGATGCTCGCGAAGCGGGTCGACGGGCGGCCGCCGACGATGGCCGCGGTCCTCCGGCTGCTCGATCGCACGTTCGCCGCGGGCACCGTGGAGCCGGCGCCCCCCGGGCCACCACCGAGCGACGCCAACGCGACGATCGCGAGCGTCGTTCCACCGGTGCGGCATCCGCGGCCGGCCACGGCGCCGCCACGGCGGACGTGGCCGCTGCTCGCGGGGTTCGCGGCGATCGCGGCGATCGCCGTGACGATCGTGCTGGTCGCGACGGCGCGATCACCGGGCGCGCGTGCCGTCGCGATCGACGCCGCGATCGCGAGCGGCAAGCCCGACGCCAGGTGCCAGCCGCTCGTCGCGGCCGAGTCGTGGAGCAAGGTCGCCGAGTGCGCCGAGGAGGTCCGCGCGACCGGCGACGTCGTCACCGCGGATCGGCTGACCGCGCAGGCCGCCCGCGAGATTCTCGGAGTCGGCATCTTGCGAGAGCTCGGCGAGCTGATCTCGCGCTATCCAACGGTCGAGGACGTGATCGCCGTGTACAGCAAGCTCGATCCGACCTCGATTTATCAGGCCCAGGCGAAAGGCCAGATCCGAAGCTACTTCCGCGGCGTCGCAAACGAGCTCGCGCTGTATCACCAGTGCCTCCAGGTCGATAACCTCCGCTCCGCCGTGAAGACGCTGCCGCTCGATACCCAGGAGGAGTTGATGCGGACGCCGTGCATGCCGCGCGGCGACATCTCCAAGCTGGAGTGCTCCCTCGACGGGCCGACCGCCGAGATGAGCGAGGCGGCCAAGAGCAACGACTGGGCGACGGTGCTCGCGCGTGCGAGCGAGGCGATCGACTGTCGATCGAACCAGAACAAGCCCTCGCTCGAGCTCTCGAAGGTCGCGACGATCGCGGCGTGCCGCCTCCACGACGCGTGGATCGCGCACATCTACAACCAGGGCACCGCGAGCGATCAGCACGACGAGATCGTTAGCGCGTGCAAGAACGCCGGGATTTCGCTGAACTGACATGACGATCCTCACCGTACAGAACCTGCACAAGCACTTCGGCAATCGCGTCGTGCTCGAGGGCGTCTCGATGGCGCTCGACGAGCGCGATCGCATCGGCCTGATCGGCGCGAACGGCTCGGGCAAGACCACGCTGCTCAAGATGCTCGTCGGCGACGGGATGGAGCCCGACGAGGGCACGATCACGTGGCGCCGCGATCTCTCGATCGACTACGTCGCCCAGGAGCCGAAGCTCGATGAGTCGGCGACCGGGCGCATGATCCTCGAGCGCCCCGGCGTCGCCGACCACGAGGTGATGACCGTCGCCGCGGCGCTCCAGCTGCCGCCGCTCGAGCAGCGCATCGGCACGCTCTCGATCGGCGAGCGCCGGCGCATCGCGCTCGCGCGCGCGCTGCTCGGCAAACCCGA
>JAPLLF010000979.1 GCA_026387715.1 Pseudomonadota bacterium | reverse complement strand
CGACGGGCGCCGCGATCGCGCCGCCCTCCCCCCAACCCATCACGCGGAGCGTCCGCGCGATCGAGTAGTGGGCCTCGCTCGACGTCACCACCGCGAGCGGCGGCCCGGCGTGCGCGCCCTCGGTCCACACGTCGAACCCCGCGTGCGCCTGGCGCATCGCGAGCAGCGCCGTGAGGTTGCCGAGCGAGCCGCCCGACGTCATCACGCCGCCGGCGCCCGCGGGCATCCCGAGCGCCCGCGCCATCCACGCGATCGTGGCGAGCTCGATGGGCGCCGCCGCCGGCCCCATCTCGTAGACCGACGTGCCGTTGTTGAGCAGCGCCGCCGTCAACTCCGCGAGCACCGCGCTCGGCACCGGCGGTGACACCTGGTGGCCGAGCACGCGCGGATCGGCGAGCGCTGTCGACGCCGCCGCGATCCGCACGAGATCGTCGACGAGGTCGTGGCCGCCTTCGAGAGGCTCCGCGGCCCAGGCATCGCGCGCCTGGGCGGGCGGCTGCCAGGGCAACACCGGGCCCGTCCGGGCGTGCCAGCGCGCGAGCTGATCGGCCAGCGCGTCGATCAGCCGGTGGCCGTCGGCGCGGAACCGCTCGGGGTTGTACGCCGCCGCGATCGCCGGGGGGACACTCATCGTCAGAAGATCGGATTGATGATCTTGACGTCGCTGCCACCGACGAACGCGTACGAGCCGACGTTGTAGTAGCCGTACACCGACAGGCCCATCGGCTTGCTGCCGACGATCGTGTGGTGGCCCGCGGTCACGTCGCAGGTGATCTGCTCGTACATCACCGACATGACGGTGCCGATCGGCGCCTTGGTGCAGCCGAACTCGACCGTGTCGAGCAGCGTGCCGTCGAGCGTGGCCGTGCCGTCGACCGGCTTGGCGACGACGATGTAGTTCTTGGTGAACGTCGACGGCACCAGGAACACGTAGTCCTTGCGGTGCTGCTCCGCGGCCGGCACGAGCAGCTGGCTCGGATCGCCGATGTAGCCGTGCTTCACGAAGTGCTGCGGCACGAGGTACTGCGCGACCTCGATGGCCTTGTCCGACGAGATCGTGAAGCCGACCGTCGCGGCGAACGTGTGCTGCTCGTTCGCGTCGAGCGTGAAGGTGTCGTTCGGCGACGGCAGGTTCGTGTGGATCGTGGTGGCGTCGATCGTCGCGACCACGCGGACGATGTCGGGCTCGAGCCAGCCCGTCGGGTCGGTCGACCGGATCGGGCTACGCGCGACGGCGAACTCGCGGCCGAGCGCCGTGACCGGCAGGAGCTGCTCTTCGAGGTGATCGGTGCAGCAGATGTCGTCCGAGGCGTCCCAGTCCGGCGGATACACGACGTTCGCGGCGCCCCCGAAGCCGATGCCGCGCTCGTGCGAGGTGAACACCGCGATCGGCTTGTCGGCGTGGATCCGCGTGCCGGTGAAGTCGCCGGTCTGGCCATTGTTGATCGCCGAGGTGCACGCGCCGATCGAGCCGACCACCTGACGCGATTCGAGGTTCGCGACGGTGTAGCGATCGAGCTGCATCGTCAGCGTGCCGCCCTTCGCGGTCTCCGCGATCATCAGGCCGCTGTCGCCGCCCGACGCCATGATGGGGTGGGTCGTGGTCACGGTGACCGTCGTGCCGTCCTCGGCCGGGATGATCGTGATCGCGCCGTGATCGGGGATGCTCGGGATCGTCATGCCCGTGATGCCGCACGGGTTCGCGGTGTCGTAGCCGATGATCACGTAGTCACCGCCGAGGGCCTGGCGCGGGATCAGCGTCGACGCGTCGTTCGAGTACTGCTGGATGATCGGGTTGAATTGATAGACGACGACCGGCCCCGTCGAGACGACGTGATAGGCGTGCGGCGACACGAACGTACCGGACCCGGAGTTCTGCGCGTAGGTCCCGTTCTGCCCCATCGCGCCGTCGACCTCGCGC
>JAPLLF010000887.1 GCA_026387715.1 Pseudomonadota bacterium | reverse complement strand
GATCGAGCGCGTCGAGGAGCCGCGGACCCGCGCGCGGGCGATCGCCGATCGGCTGGGCGACGACGAGCTGCGGGCGCGCAGCTACGCCGTGGACTAATAGGTCGTCGGCGCCGGGCCTACCGACGCGCCGTACGCGATCTCGTCGTCGACGCCCCACAGCGTCGGCGTCTTGCCGAGATCGACGCGCTTGCCGGCCGCGTCGAGCTCGACCTCGGTCTGGATCGTGACCGCCGTCGCCGTGTGCCCCTTCACCATCCAGAACAGATCGATGATGTTCTGCTTCGCCATCCGCACGCAGCCGTGCGAGACGTATCCGCGCGTCAAGGTCGCCGTGATCGGGCCGTGGAGCGCGTAGGTGTTCGCGCCCTCGGAGTTCTTCGCGGTCAGCCGCAAGAACGGGAGGCCCGCGAAGTACTCGGGGTTGGTGCGGCGCGGGGCGTACCACCACGCGTCGTCGGTCGTGCCCGTCGTGAAGTGGCCGGTCGGCGTGATGCTGGCGNGTGGCTGTTCTTGACGCCGACGCCGGCGGGATACACGGCCTGAAAGCCGGTCTCGCGATCGAAGATGTGAACGGTCAGGCCCTTGAGCGAGACGATGATCTCGGGGTGGACGAGGTCCGGGAGGTCCGTCGGGATCGCGTAGCGGGGCGCGTCGGACTTGCCGTCGTCCAGCGGGTTCGACGGATCGTTGTCCTCGTCGACGCCCTCGTACGACCCGAGCTCGGGGTCCTCGTCGGTGGCCGGCTGGGCACACGCGAAGAACGAGGAGGCAACCACCGCGGTCAGGGCGAGCTTCGCGAACATGGGACGACCAAGAGCACGTCCCGTGCCGGATCCGAGCGTCCCCACGTGGCCCACGCCCACAGGATCCCTGGGGAGCAGCGGCGCGGTTGCCGGCAACTCGACCGGTCACCTCACGCGCCAGTCCACGGCGAGTGCCGCTCGCCGAGTCGTAGGCGTGGCAGCTCGTCGCCTCGAACCACAGCGAGATCCCCGTGATCCCGCGAAGCGGGCCAGCTCAGATCGGGCGACCGCGATAGTCGAACTGTACGGCGTCGATCGGCGCGTCCACCGCGTCCATCGCGCCGTCGATCGGCGCGTCGATGCCGGCATCGATCGGCGCGTCGACCCTGGCGTCGACCGCCGCGTCGCGGACCGGGCTGACGACCGACTCCTCGCGGGTCACGTACACCGCGATCCCGATGCCCCCGCCGACGAGCAGCGCGGCGATCGCGAGCGCCCACGGCCACAGCGGCCGCGCGTGCACGGTCGGCGCAGTGGGTGGTAGTGCTGGCGGCACGGTCGGCGCGCGCGCGATCGGCGTGACCAGCGGGATGACCTCCTCGCTCTCCGCGCGCAGCGCGTCGGCGAACGCGTCCGCGGTCGCGAACCGAGCGTCGGGCGCCTTGGCGATCGCGCGCACGACGAGGTCCGCGAGGCCGGGCGAGACGTCGGACCGGATCGCGTCGACGCGTTTGGGCTCCTCGTGGAGGTGCATCGCGATGACGCGCTCGAACGGCAGCTCGTGGAACGGCGTCCTGCCGACGAGCATCTGCCACAGCGTGATGCCGACCGCGTAGAGATCCGCGCGCGGATCGGCCTTCTCGCCTCGCAGCACCTCCGGCGCGATGTAGTCGGGCGTGCCGATGACGTTGCCCGTGCCGGTCAGCTGCGCGCCGTGCTCGGTGGCCTCGTCGATCGACTTCGAGATCCCGAAGTCCATGATCTTCACGAGATCGCCGTCGTCGCGGCGCTTCGCGAGCAGCACGTTCGCGGGCTTGATGTCGCGATGCAGGATCCCCGCGGCGTGCACCGCCGCGAGCCCGTCGAGCATCTGCAGCGCGATCGACGTCGCCCGCGCGGGCATCATCCGGCCCTCGGCGAGCAGGGTCTCGCGGAGGTCCTTGCCCTCAAGGTACTCCATGACGATGTAGTCGACGTCGCCGGCACGCCCGACGTCGTAGATGTGCACGACGTGCTCGTGCACGACCTTGCTCGCGACCCGGGCCTCGCGCCGGAACCGCGCGATCGCCGTCGCGGTCACGGCGTCGCTCATCACGAACTTGATCGCCACGCGCTTGTCGAGACCCGTGTGATCGGCCTCGTAGACCTCGCCCATGCCGCCGCGGCCGAGCAGCCGGCGCACGAGATACCGCCCGTCGATCAGCTGCCCGACCCGCGCCCCGGCCTGGTCGGCGGCGACCTCGACGACGGCGCCGCCGTCGATCGGGCAGAACCGTTCGGTGCCCGGATAGGACACGTGACAGATGACGCAGCGGCGCAGGGCGGAACCCACGGAGCGGGCATCCTACCTC